>JBGASS010000139.1:0-7148 GCA_044229555.1 Holophagaceae bacterium | reverse complement strand
AAGAGCGCTCCGAGGAGCAGCAGCGCGACGAAGAGAAGCAGCGCCTTCAGCCCCAGGCGGCCCAGGCGCGGCTGGCGGTCCGCGCCCACCATCGCCGCCAGCAGCTGGGAGAGGATCACCGGGATGACGATCATCTGCAGGGCGTTCACGAAAAGGGCGCCCGCCGGCCCGCTGGCCAGGCGCAGGCCTTCGAAGAAGGGGCCCCCGGCGCGGTTGCCGAGGGCGCCCAGGGCCAGGGCGGCGGCCAGGGCGAGGATCGAGGCGAGGGTGAGGTTGAAGCGCCGCGCGGGGGCCTGCGCCGGGGCGGTCACGAGGCTGTTCCGGTCTGGTGGCGCCGCGTGCGGCCGCGTGAAAGGAGCGCGGCAGCCCGCAGGGACTTGGCCATCGGATCAGGGCTCATGTTCATCCCGGGAGTGAACCCCATTGAAGGCTGGGGCCCCCTCGGGATGCAAGGGATCCCAGGCTGTCAACGGTTCCCGGTCGCAGGCCTTGGGGCTTCCGGCGCCGCCGGTGCCCGCCACCATTCCAGCTGCTTCGACCGGCCGTTCCAGTAGAAGTGGATGGGAGCGCAGGCCTCCGCGGAAAGGCGAAGCCCCGTGGCCGCCGGGTCCATCACGTAGCCCTCCCGGGCCCCGCCGCCGGAGGAGTCCGCCGGGTAGTCCTGGGATTCGGGCTCCAGCCGCGCGGGCAGGGCGCAGAGCCCGTCGGCCTGCGACGGATCCACCCTGAAGGTCTGCACGGCCAGGGGGGACATCCCCTGGATCGGGCCGAAGAAGACGGCCACCTTCACGTCCCCGGCCGTGGAACCCAGCACCGCGAGGTCCGGCCAGCCGTCCCGGTTGAAATCCCCGCGCACCGGGCGCACCAGATCCCAGGCGTAACTGGAATAGTGCTGCTTCAACCGGAGGGCGACGGTCCGCTCCGGCGAGAGGCGCGGGACCCCCGCGCCCAGGGGGCGGGGTGCAAGCCAGGCCGCGAGGAGCAGGGCCAGGAACCCGGCTGAGGCCGGGCTCCGCCTCGCGGCCGACCTGGATCCGCGGCCCTGGAATGCGCCGCTCACGCCATCAGCCGGCCCAGCACCGGCGCCGGGTCCCAGAAGGCCCGGAGGGACTGGATGCGTCCCTCGCCGTCGACGCGGATCACGTCGACGCCCTCGAAGGCCACCTGGGCGCCGTTCTTCCCCTTGCCCTGGCCGTCCCACACCACGGCGTACTCGTCGCCGCAGCGGAAATGGGCCCGGGGCCGCAGGTCCACCATCTCGAAGAGCCCGCCCACCTGGGCGAAGAAGGCCTGCACCGCCTCCGGAGCCCGGTTCACGGGGCTGCCGACCGGGTCCTCGTGGTGGATCGCCGGCGCGAAGCAGGCGGCCACGGCCTCCCAGTCCATGGCGGTGACCGCGGCGAAGTAGGCGTCGATGGCGGGATGGATGGGCGCGGCACTCATGGGAGTCTCCGGGACTGCGATGAGGGCGATTCTATCCCTGTGACCGCGCGCCTCAACTGACTTCGGCGATGCGCAGGCGCTCGGTCTCGAGCAGCAGCCAGTCCGCCTGGGCCTCGCTGAGCCCGGCCTTCACCGCTGCCGCCGCGGCCTCCCGGCAGCGCCGCAGCAGGGCGGCGTCCCGGATCAGGTCCGCGGCCTGGAACTGGGGAAGGCCCGCCTGGCGGGTGCCGAAGAATTCGCCGGGCCCCCGGAGCTCCAGATCCTTGCTGGCGATGCGGAAGCCGTCCTGGGTCTCCACCAGCACCTTCAGCCGCTCGCTTTCGCTGGCGGACAGCATCACGAAGGCGCTCTTCGCAGGGCCCCGCCCCACCCGCCCCCGCAGCTGGTGGAGCTGGCTGAGGCCGAAGCGCTCCGCGTGGTCCACCACCATCACCGAGGCGCCCGGCACGTCCACCCCCACCTCGATGACGGTGGTGGCCAGGAGGAGCTTCGCGTCGCCGGCGACGAAGCGGGCCATGCGGGCGGCCATGTCGCCGCCCTTCAGCCGGCCGTGCACCGTCTCCAGCTCCACGCCGGGGAAGCGCCGGCGGAGGAGGGCTTCCATGGCCTGGATGCCCCGCAGGCGCACCTGGGTCTCGTCGGCGGGATCGATGGCGGGGCTCACCACGTAGGCCCGGCGGCCCGCGGCCAGCTCCCGCTCCACGAGGGCCCAGGCGCGCTCGGCGTCGTCGGGGTGGAGCAGGCGCGTCTGGATGGGCTGGCGGCCGGGCGGCAGCTCGTCCAGGACGCTCTGGTCCAGGTCCTCGAAGAGGCCAGCTGTATTGCGGGGATGGGGGTGGCGCTCATCACGAGCCAGTGGGGATCGAGCCCCTTGGCCTTGAGGGCCTCCCGCTGCCTCACGCCGAAGCGGTGCTGTTCATCCACCACCACCAGCTGCAGCTTGGCGAACTGCACCTCCTCCTGGAAGAGGGCGTGGGTGCCCACGATGTAGCGGGCCTCCCCGGATGCGATGCGCCGCAGGGCCTCCCGCTTCTCCGCCGCCTTCATGGGCCCCAGGAGGCATTGCAGGGCCCCGGCCCGGCCGCCCAGCAGCCGCTCGAAATTCGCGGCGTGCTGGCGCGCCAGCACCTCCGTGGGCGCCAGGAGGGCGGCCTGGCCGCCGGTCTCCGAGACCATGGCCATGGCCAGCAGGGCCACCAGGGTCTTGCCGCTGCCCACGTCCCCCTGGAAGAGGCGGTGCATGACCCGTCCCGACGTGAGGTCTTCCACGATCTCCCTGAAGGCGCGGCGCTGGGCCGCCGTGAGGTGGAAGGGCAGGAGGGCCTTGAGGCGCTCCCGCAGCTCCGGAGAGGTCGGCACGACGGAGCCCTTGCGCCGGAGCCTTCCGGCCCGGCGCAGCTCCACGCCGAGGGCGAAGGCGAAGAGCTCCTCCGCGGCGAGGCGCTGGTGGGCCGGGGTCGTCCGCGCGTCCAGGCGCGCGGCGTCGTCCTCGTCCGCCGGGATGTGCAGGGCCCGGAGCGCCGGCAGCAGGGGCGGCAGGTCCTTCGCCAGCTCCGGGGGCAGCCATTCCGGCGGCTCCCCCGCGCAGCCCAGAGCCTCCTCCACGAGGCGCTGCCGCACCCGGCCGTTGAGGGCGCCCAGCTTGCGGTACAGGGGCAGGAAGCGCCGCACCCAGGAGGCCTCCGCGTCCTGGCCCAGGAGCTCAAACTGGGGCGAGCGCATTTCCAGTCCCGCCCGGCCGTGGGTGAGAGGGCCGAAGGCCAGCATCCGTTCCCCGGCCTTCAGGGATCTGCCCAGGTAGGGCTGGTTGAAGAAGACCAGGCGTAGGGCGCCGGTGCCATCGTCCAGCAGCACTTCGGTGATGGCCATGCGCTGCACTCGGGAGGTGCTCTGGCGGATTTCCCGGATGGCGCCGAGCACCGTGACGATGCCCTGCCCGGCCCCGTCGAAGCCCGCCAAGTCCAGGGCTCCCAGGGGGGCCACGGCGCCCCGGTCCACGTAGCGGAAGGGCAGCGCGAAGAGCAGGTCCCGCAGGGTGTGGATGCCGGCCTCCCGCAGGGCCTCCGCCCGCGCCGGCCCGAGGCCGCGGAGCACTCCGACCTTGGTCGCCAGGGGGAGTTTCAGCAGGCGCTCTTTCACTCAACCATCCTAAGCTGGGTCCCATGGACGGGAACGACGCCTGGCTGCTCGTGATTGGCCTGCGGCTCGCGGGACGGCCCTCCCCGGCAGAACACGGGCGGTTCCGAAGTTCGGACTCCGGCGGAGGACGGGACCGATGACCTCGCCCGGGACTGGACAGCCGGTGGGACATCCGTGAGGCTTCGTGTCCCTGGGCTGCTGCTCCTCCCCCTCGCCCTGCCCGCCCAGACCCCAGGCCTGGTGGAGGCCACGGCCTGGGAGCGACTGGAGGCAAAGGGCGCGCGCTTCGCCGCCATCGAGATCCGCATCGGGGACGTCTTCGACCCGGCCCGCCCCCACGAGAACCACTGGATCGCCCGCGCCGCCAACGTCCTCCACCTCGAGACCCGCCAACGCGTGGTCGCGCGGGAGATCCCCTTCAAGGCCGGGGACCGGGTGGTGGCGCGGGTCGTCCACGAGACCGAGCGGAACCTGCGCGCCTTCCGCTTCCTCAAGGACGCCTTCATCGACCCGGAGGAGCAGCCCGACGGCACCGTGAAGGCCATCGTGCGCACCCAGGACGCCTGGACCCTGAAGGCGAGCGCGGGCTTCACCCAGGTGGGCGGCCAGCGGAGCTTCGGGTTCAGCCTGAAGGAGGCGAACTTCCTGGGGCTGGGGAAGGACCTGAGCCTGTCCCACGAGCGCACTTCCGAGCGCTCCACGGACACGCTGCTCTACCGGGACCGCCAGTTCCTCGGGAGCTTCTGGACCTTCACGACCCGCTACCAGTCCCTTTCCGACGGGAAGACCCGCTTCGCGGAGCTGGCGCGGCCCTTCCGGAGCCTCGACGCGCCCTGGTCCATGACCTTCAGCGTGGCCTCCTCGGATTCCCGCACGTCGGTCTACAACCTCCGGCGCGCCGCCTTCGAATTCCCCTCCAAGCTGGACAGCGGCTTCTTCGAAGCCCAGTGGGCCCTGCCCGTCCGGGGCCGGAGGGTGATCCGGGCCGGCGGCGGATTGGACCTGCGCAGCGCGCGGCACGGGGACGTCCGGGCGGTGGAGCCCGAAGCCTCCGCCGCCGGCGCGCCCCTGCCCCCGCCGGACCTGCCGGCGCGCAGGCTCCAGGGCTTCCACCTGGCCTGGAGCCTCTACGACGACGAGTTCCAGGATTTCCAGGATCTGGCGGGCATGACCCACACGGAGGACTACAACCTGGGCTGGGAGGCGACCCTGAGGACCGGCCTCTACGCGAAGGCCCTGGGCGGCGAGGCCGATGCGCCCTTCTTCGAGGCCGGCGCGTCCAAGGGCTGGCTGCCGGCGCCGGATCTCCTGCTCCTGCTGCGGGCCCAGGGGAACGGCCGCCGGGAACCGGAAGGCTGGCGCAACGCCCTGCTTTCCGCCAGCTTCACGGCCTACTACAAGGGCTTCCCCTCCCAGACCCAGGCGGCCTACCTGCAGGTGGACTCGGCGCGGCGGCCGGACCCGGAAAACCTGCTCTACCTCGGCGGCCTGGAGGGCCTGCGGGGCTACGCGAACCACCTCCTGCTGGGGGACCGCCGCTGGATCGCCTCCCTCGAGGAGCGTCCCATCACGCCCATCAACTGGCTGGGCATCCTCCAGCTCGGCTTCGTGCTCTACGCCGACGCCGGCGCCATCCGCCGCGCGGACACGGGGCGCTGGAGCCGGACCTACGTCGACGTCGGCGGAGGCCTGCGCTTCGGCGACCTGAAGAGCTCCCTCGGCCGGGTCTTCCTCATCACCATCGCCTTCCCCCTGGTGCGGGAGCCGGGATTGGACCGCTACCAGCTCGTGATCGGGAACGTGGTGAAGTTCTAGCCAGGGGCGCGCGCCCTCGAAGCGGAGGCTGGACTTGCTGATGCCGGTCCTCAGGTCCCCCGCAGCCGCTCCGCCAGCAGGAGGTGCCCTTCCGCCGCGGCGATGTCCGAGGCGCTCTGGCCCTGGTCCGTCACCAGCGCCGGATCGGCGCCGGCCCCCATGAGCAGTTCCACCAGGGTTCCGCAGCCCCGCTTGGCGGCGGCGTGGAGGGCGGTGTAGCCGCCCTGCTGGCGGGCATCCGCATCGGCGCCGCGGACCAGCAGGGCCGCGGTGATCTGGAAGGCCGCCCGCTCGTCACGGCCCGCCAGGGCTGAGTGCAGGGGGCGCAGCCCGCTGCCGTTCCGGGCCTCGGCGGAGGCATCGGCTCCGTGGTCCAGCAGCCAGTCCACGGCGGTGGGATGGCCGAAGAAGGCCGCGAGATGGAGGGCGGTGAAGCCGTCCCGCGCATGGCCGCGGAGGTCGGGGGAGCCGGCGAAGGCCTCCAGGCGATCCAGATCGCCCAGGGCCGCGGCCTCGAAGAGGTCCAGGTCCGGCGTCAGGGCGCCGAGCTCCTGGGCCAGGCCCTGCCGGCCCCCGTAGAGGGCGACGAGGGCAGGCCGGAGGCCCGCGGGGCCGCGGGCGGAAAGCAGGTCGGGATCGGCCTCCGCCATGGCGATGGCGGTCTCGTCGAAGCCTTCCTGGATCTGGGCGAGAAGGGTCGAGAGGGGATCCATGGGGAAGGCCCTCCGGATTGGATTGGCCCCAAGTGTGACCCCCCTTGCGCTAGGGCGCAGCCCCCATTTGCGTCTATATTCCTTCCAAGCACCCCTCAACCCTGCGCGCGAAAACGGAGCCGTTGTGGCACGCCTCGACCAGTTCCTCATCCAGATGGCCCGCCAGGAGGCTTCCGCCCTCCTCCTCAACGCCAACACGAAGCCCGTCTTCGAGCTGCCGGCGGGGCACCGGGCGCAGCTGGCCGCTTCCGACCTGGAAGGCCCGATGCTGGACGGACTGGTGAAGGAGGTCCTGCCGGACGACCTCCGGACCACCTACCTCCGCGGGGACACCATCACCTTCAGCTACAACCTGGGGGACGACGCCTTCGTCATCCGGGCCAGCCGCGCCAACGGCAACCCCAGGGTCGTGGCCATCCGGAAACCCGGCGGCGGACTGCCGCCAAGGCCTGAAGCCGCGCCCCGGGCCGAGGCCCCCAAGGCCGGGCCGTCCAGCACCGCGCCCACCGGCTTCCTGCCGCCGGCGCCGCCTCCCGCTCCGCCGACCGCCTCGAGCCACCCGGCCCCGATCCCCGCCTCCCCCGTGCTGCCCATCATCAAGCCGGTCCGCAAGTCCGCCCTCTCCCTCGACGAGTACTTCGGCAAGGTGGTGGACATCGGCGGCTCCGACCTCTACCTCAATCCCGGCGAGGTCCCCCTGGTGCGCCGGCACGGCCGGGTGGAACAGCTCGAAGGCGCCGACGCGGTCCCCGGAAGCGAGCTGGAGCTGGCCCTCAAGGCCCTGCTGCCCGCCAAGAACTGGACCATGCTCCAGGACCACCACAGCACCACCTTCAGCCACCCCATCCCCTCCCGGGACTGCAACCTGCGGGTGGACGTGATGCGGGACGGCCGGGACCTCGCCATGTCCATGCGGGTGATGCCCAAGAGCATCCCCTCGCCGGACATGCTGGGCTTCAGCGAGGCCATCAGCCGCCTCTGGGACGTGAAGCGGGGCCTCGTGCTGCTCACCGGCTCCCTGGGCTCCGGGCGCACCAC
>JBGASS010000138.1:0-6833 GCA_044229555.1 Holophagaceae bacterium | reverse complement strand
GTACCGCCGGGACCGCGGAAGGCGACATCCCGGGCGGGGACGGGGTTGAGGTCCGCATCGCGGACCAGGGCTTCCAGGCGAACCCCCCAGGCCGTCAGGTTGCGGGTGTGGGCCTCCGCGGTGACCAGCAGCCCCGGACGGCCCTCCTTCATGGCCAAGGCGACGCGGGGGGACCGGAACCAGACCCGGGACGCTTCGGCCGCCGGGACCCGCACGCGGCTGGGGGGGACGGTCTCGCCGAGCAGGCGCTCGCCCTCGTAGAGCTTCAGGGTTACGTCCACATCGGTGTCCTCCGCCGCGAGGAGCTCGAGCACGGACCAGGGGACGAAGTAGGAGCCCCGGAAGGCGTCGGCGGAAACGCTCAGGATGCCGGTGCGGAAGGGCAGGAAGCTGGCCGCCAGGCCCTCGGCGGTGCGGTAGTCGCCGTCGGTGTCGCGGTAGGGCGTGCCGTCGGGCCGGGCGAAGGTGGCCTGCACGAAGAGGTTGTCCCGCCGCCGGGAGAAGTCCGGCACGCTGCCCTCGAAGCTCAGCTCGAAGGCCCACTGGTACTGCCAGGCCTTGACCGCCACGGGGCTGGAGAAGCGCAGGAAGGAATCCGGGAGGGCCTGACCCGGTGGTCCGGCATTCAGCCCGGGGTTCACCTCACCCTCCCACTGCTCGGGCTTGGTGAAGGTGGCGTAATCGATGCCGCTGCGTTGCCGCCAGAGCTTTCGGACGCTGCCGTTCCGCAGGTCCGCGGCGTAGAGGTGGTACTCCCGGGTGTCCGAGCCGACGGTCAGCGCCGTATGCTCCCGGGAGGTCATCACCGTGCCCGGGAGGTCGCTGCCCCACATCAGCAGCCAGCGCCCGTCGTGGGAGACCGGGCAGCCGACGATGGCGTAGTGGGTGAGGACCGGGATGTCCATGACCTTCTGGACGCCGCGGTCCGCGCGCCAGGACCAGACCTGGTTCGTGTGCTGGACCCGGTGGTCCTGGGGATTGGAGGACTCGGTGATGCCCTGGCCGCTCTGCTCGGACAGGCGGAAGTAGAGGGTCCCACCGTCCTGGGACCAGCCCAGGATCAGCAGCTTGGCGAACTTCACCCGGTAGGGCTGGCCCGGGCGCGGCGCGGCGCCGCCGACGTCCTGGCCCAGGAGGGAGGTCGGCGCCTGGCCCGTGTCGGTGGCGGCGCGGATCCCCTGGGCGAGCAGGACCTGCCTCGGATTGTCGGGGGGACCCGCGAAGAGGACTTCGGAATTCGCGAACTTGCGGCTCGTGGCCACGAAGGCCACCGCGCGCCCGTCGGGGCTGTAGGTGATGCCGCCGGCGGCGTTCTCGCCGGTGGCCTCCTCACCCAGGGGCACCTGGCGCGCCCTGGCGAACAGTTCCGCCAGGTCCACCCGCTCCTGGCGCTCGGGCAGCCGGGCCACGTACCAGCGGGGCCGGCCGCCCGGCGGGGTCGAGTAGAGCAGCACGTGCTCCGAGTCCTGGGCGAAGCCTTCGAGATAGCCGTTGGGCACGGCGCCGGTGAAGGTGATCTCCCGCGCCCCGCCGCTGCTGGCGATCCAGCGGTCCCGCTCGAGGGCGAGGAAGAGCCGCTTTCCGTCCGGTGACCACTGCCACCGGCGGGAGCCCGCGGACCGGCCCGTGGAGATGGAGAGGTTCCGCAAAGGGGAGTCGAAGCCGCCCCCGAAGCGGTGGAAGGGCGGCGTCAGCTGGTAGGAAAGGCCATTGAAGGGCAGGCCGATGCGGAGTTCCTCCTGCTTGGTCGGATCCGGCTGCTTCGCGTCAAGGGTGTAGAGGAGGACCCGCCCCCGGGGCGAGGCGACGGGGACGAACATCGTCGGGGCCTGGCCCGGGGGGATGAAGCTGATGGGGTTGAACTGCCCCTTGTCCAGGTGGGCCATGGTGGTGGCGAGGGTTGCGAACTTCTTCCGTCGGTCCCCGGAGATGGGGGACGGATCCTGGGAGGCGACGATGAGGAGGCCTTCCAGGGGATGGGACTGGGCCTGGCCGGGGGGAGCCTGGGCGGGTGCAGCGAGCGGGGCGAAGGCCAGGGTCAGGCCACAGCCGAAGGCCAGCGAGGAGAGGAGGGACGAGGCCGGCATGGGCACCTCGACGGCGGGTCGGTCGGGAGTCGTTGCCGAAGTGTAGTCCCGGAACGGGCCGGGTCCAGGTGGGTACGGCAGGATGCTCCCGGCGAGGCGGCCGGGTTCGGGTCCTCGCCTGCACGGGGATGGGAGGGGCGTATGGGGCTATGTTCGCGGTATTGGCCAGACCGCAAACGTTCTCTGATCCTCGCCATGGCTAGCTAGGGCTGGAAGAGGCGTATTCGGCTCAGGTTGGCACTGATGGCAACACCGCGAACATTCTCTGATCCTCGCCGTCACTCGTTTTCAGGAGGACATCCAGTCCGCCTGAAAACGGTGCCGGCGGGATCAGACCTTCATGATTTCCGCTTCCTTGTGCTTCACCATCTCATCCACTTCCTTGATCTGGCCGTCGGTGAGCTTCTGGATGTCGTCGAGGGCCTTCTTGGCGGCGTCCTCGGAGATGTGGGCGTCCTTGGCCTTCTCGAGCTGCTTGACGTGGTCGTTGGCGTCCCGGCGCACGTTGCGGATGGAGGTCTTGATCTCCTCGGCGAGCTTGTGGAGCACCTTCACCAGCTCCTTGCGGCGCTCCTCGTTCAGCGCCGGGATGGGCAGGCGGATCACCACGCCGTCGTTGCTGGGGTTGAGGCCCAGCTGGGACTCCAGGATGCCGGTCTCGATGGCCTTGATGGCGCTGCGGTCGAAAGGCTGGATCACCAGCATGGAGGATTCGGGCACGGTGATGGTGGCCACCTGGTTGAGGGGCGTCTTCGTGCCGTAGTACTCCACGTGCACCGTGTCCAGGAGGGAGGCGTTGGCCCGGCCCGTGCGGATGGTGGCCATCTCCTTCTTCAGGGTCTCGATGGCGCCGTGCATGCGCTTCTTGGCGTCGGATTGGATGGTCTCGATGGACATGGGGAGCCTCGGTCGGATCCCTCTTTGTATCCCGTTGGGCCGGAAATCTCCAGCCCGGGGACTTGGGCTCACTCGCTGCGCTCCCGGAGCTGGGCCAGGGCCTCCGCTTCTAGGCCCTCGACCCGCGGCCACGGGGCCGCGGGTCGAGACGGCCCGGACGGAGCCGCCGCCTCAGTCCTCGCCAAATCCAAGCCCGGCCATCCAGGGCACTTCCTCCACCTCGGCGTGCCACTCGAGATCCCGCAGGACTTCCTCCGGCGAAGGTCGTCGGACTGCTGTCGCTGGGAAAGGGCGAGGGCGCGCATGGGAGGCCCCTGGGTCGAAGGGAATGGGGTTCAGGCCGTGCGTTCGCCGAACTGGGCGGCTTCCGTGCTGCCCCGCAGGGCCAGGGTGGAGGCGAGGCCGCCGCTGAGGACTTCCGCCACGGCGTCGAAGTAGCCCGTGCCCACCTCCCGCTGGTGGCGGGTGGCGGTGTAGCCGGCCTCCTCCGAATCGAACTCGGCGGTCTGCAGCCGCGCGTAGGCGGTCATGCCCTCGGTGCGGTAGGCGTTCGCCAGCTCGAACATGCCGTGGTTGAGGCTGTGGAAGCCCGCCAGGGTCACGAACTGGAAGCGGTAGCCCATGGCTCCGAGTTCGCGCTGGAAGGCCGCGATCTCCGCGTCCCCCAGCTTCTTCTTCCAGTTGAAGGAGGGCGAGCAGTTGTAGGCCAGCAGCTTGCCGGGGAACTCCGCGTGGACGCCCTCGGCGAATTCCTTCGCCTCCTGCAGGTCCGGCGTCGACGTCTCGCACCACAGCAGGTCCGCGTAGGGCGCGTAGGCCTTCGCCCGCGCGATGGCCATGGCCACGCCCCCGGTGATGCGGTGGAAGCCCTCCGGCGTGCGCTCGCCCGTCAGGAAGGGCCGGTCCCGCTCGTCCACGTCGGAGGTGATGAGGCGGGCCGCGTCGGCGTCCGTGCGGGCGATGAGGACCGTGGGCACCTCCAGCACGTCGGCGGCCAGGCGCGCCGAGACCAGCGTCCGGATGAACTGGCCCGTGGGGACCAGCACCTTCCCCCCGAGGTGGCCGCACTTCTTCTCCGAGCTGAGCTGGTCCTCGAAGTGCACGCCGGCGGCGCCGGCCTCGATCATGCCCTTCATCAGCTCGAAGGCGTTCAGGGGCCCGCCGAAACCGGCCTCCGCGTCCGCCACGATGGGCAGGAGCCAGTCGCGTTTGGCGCCGCCTTCCGCGTGCTCGATCTGGTCCGCGCGCAGCAGGGCGCCGTTCAGCCGCTTCACCAAGGCGGGCACCGAATTGGCGGGGTAGAGGCTCTGGTCCGGGTAGGTCTGGCCCGCGAGGTTCGCGTCGGCGGCGGCCTGCCAGCCCGAGCAGTAGATGGCCTTGAGGCCGGCCTTGGCCTGCTGCACCGCCTGGCCCCCGGTCATGGCCCCCAGGGCGTTCACGTAGCTGCCTTCATGCAGCAGCTCCCAGAGGCGGCGGGCGCCGTGCTGGGCGAGGGTGTGCTCGATCTTCAGGGTGCCCTTCAGTTTCTGCACCTGTTGGTGGGAGTAGGGCCGGGTGATGCCCTGGAAGCGCTGGCCGGGGCCTTCGTCGTCGGGCAGGGGGACGCGGAAGAGGGCGTTCATGCGATCTCCGTGAGGGGCAGGGTTTCGGGCTGGGCGATGAGGCGGGGATAGGCGGAAAGGGTCAGGAAGGCGTCGGGCAGGGGGGCGAGGATGAGGCCCTCGAAGAGCTCGGCGGCCTCCACGTAGCGGCCCTCCTCGAAGGCCGGTCCGCCCACCTCCGCATGGATCTGCTGGAGGGCGTCCAGGACGAAGCCGTGGAAGGCGCAGCGGGACAGGGGGCCGATGTCCTCCACCAGGGCGCCGTGGCGCACCCACTGCCAGAGCTGCATGCGGCTGATCTCGGCGGTGGCGGCGTCCTCCATGAGGCCGTAGAGGGCCACGCAGCCGTTGCCCCGCAGCCAGGCCTCCAGGTAGCGGATGCCGATGCGCAGGTTGCGGAACAGGGTGTCGCGGGTGCGGGGGCCTTCGGGGATCTCCAGGAGGGCCGCTTCCGGCACTTCGAGGGTGGGCATCGCGTCGAGCTGGTTGGGTCCCGCCATCCCCTCGTCGAAGACCAGCTTCGCGATGGGCACGAGGCCCGGGTGGGCCACCCAGGTGCCGTCGCAGCCGTCCTGGACCTCCCGCAGCTTGTCGGCGCGGACCTGGGCCAGGGCCTTCTCCGTGGCCTCCGTATCGGCCTTCACCGGCACGAAGGCGCTCATGCCCCCCAGGGCCAGGCAGCCGCGCCGGTGGCAGACCTGCACCAGGCGCCGGGCGTAGGCCCGCAGGAAGGGCTGGTCCATGGTGACCCGGCCCCGGTCCGGCAGGATCGCGGCGGGGTCGGCGCGGTGCACCTTGAGGAAGCTGAAGATGTAGTCCCAGCGGCCGAGGTTCAGGCCCGCCGCCCGGCTCCTCAGTTCGAAGAGGATCTCGTCCATCTGGAAAGCCGCGGGCAGGGTCTCGATGAGCACCGTCACCTTGATGGCGCCAACCTCGAGCCCGAGCCCCCCTTCCACGGCCTCCAGCACCCGGTTCCACCAGCGGGCCTCCCGGTAGTGCTCCAGCTTGGGGAGGTAGAGGCAGACGGGCCTGCCCTGGCGCGCCAGCTCGGCGGCATTGTGGAAGAGGAAGAGGCCCGCGTCGAAGAGGGCGGCGGGCACGGCTTCGCCGTCAACTTCCAGGTGGGACTCCGTCAGGTGGAGGCCCCGGGGGCGGACCATGAGGCGGGCGGTCTCCGCGTTCAGGGCGTAGCGCTTGCCGCCCTCCTCGTGGACGAGGACGCCGCGCACGGCGTCCTGGAGATTGGCCTGGCCGTCCAGGAGGTTCCCGGGTGTGGGCGCCAGGCTGTCCTCGAAATCGGACATGTGGACGGAAGCGCCGCTGTTGAGGGCGTTGATGAGCATCTTCCGGTCCGGAGGCCCGGTGATCTCCACCCGGCGGTCCAGGAGGCTCTGGGGCAGGGGCGCCACGGTCCAGTCCCCGTCGCGGAGGGCGGCGGTGCCCGGCAGGAAGCCCGGGCGCAGGCCTTCGTCGAAGCGGCGCTGGCGTTCCCCTCGTTCCAGGAGAAGGGTCTCGAGATCCTCCCGGAAGCGCCGGACCAGACCGGCGACAAAGGCCAGGGCGTGGGGAGTGAGCACCCGCCCCTCCGCAGCGCGGCGGGGGCCGCTCCAGCGGAGGCCCGGGAGGAGGGGGGCTTCAGGGTGGGCGGCGGGTTTCATGGCGGCTCCGGGTGGTTATATGTCAAAGATTGACTTACAATCGAACCTTGCAAGCAGGATCAACAATGATTGGGGTTAATCAGTAAATTTTCGTAAATCACGATTCGTTAATTCGTAAAACTTCGTCAATGAGGTCCCCATGCCCTCCGCCGCCCCCACCAAGCCCGCGTCCCGCCTCGGCGCCAAGATCCGCCAGCTCCGCCGCCAGGAGAACCTCTCCCAGGTGCAACTGGCGGAACGCCTCGCCATCAGCCCCAGCTACCTGAACCTCATCGAGGCCAACAAGCGTCCCCTCACGGCCCCCCTGCTCATCCGCCTCGCCCAGACCTTCCGCCTGGACCTGCGGGCCCTGGCCCCGGACGACGAGGCCCGGGCCACGGAGGAGCTGATGGAGGCCTTCGGCGATCCGCTCTTCGAGGCCGTGGACCTGCAGGCCGCCGACGTCCGGGACCTGGCCCAGAGCCATCCCGCCCTGGCCCGGGCGGTCTCCCAGCTCTACGGCGCCTACCGGGCCGCCCGCCAGGGCCTCGACACGCTCCAGTCCACCTTCAGCGACGGCCAGGCCTTCGATCCTGACCGCACCCGGGTGC
>JBGASS010000137.1:4642-6572 GCA_044229555.1 Holophagaceae bacterium | reverse complement strand
CATGCGCCAGTTCAGGAGCCTTAGGACCATGCAGACGAACAGGAAGGCCGCCAAGACGTGGTAGGCGGACTTCTGACGCGCATATTCCCGTTCTTTAATGTTTCTGATGAGGCTGTAGAGGCGGTTGACGAGGAATTGTGCCCGAAAGAAAAGCGTGGCGTCTTGCCAAGGTGCGGGGGAAAAGGGGCCTTCCATGAACTGCCCTTCCAGCTTGGAGATGACGATGTCGGCAGCGAGATCCTTCGCATCCTGCAGTTTGCTGATCTCCGCCTCGAACAGGGCGATGGTTTCCTGCATCTCTGGGTTGCTGTTCAAGAGCAGCATCCTGGATCGACAGAAATAGAGTTCAGTGAGAGTAGGCAAGGAATCCAGGCCCTGGTCCAGGCTTTCTGCTCCACCCACCGTAAAGGTGGCTTCCAGCATCCGATAGGCCTTCTTCCGCATTCCATCGCAATCGGCGATCCGCTCTGGGTCGAGGCGCTCGAAGGCTGACTGCACGATGTCCCGTTGGCAAAGGAAGAACCGCTGGTCCACCTTGCGGTGTTCCCAGTTCCTGAGGCTTTCTTGGAGGCCGCCGATCTGGTTCCGCCACCAGCCAAAGCTGGGGGCCTGCATTTTGACCTCGTCTGCTGGCATGATGCGGCTACCTCCGAGGTGGTGTGCTTCGATTGGTCAAACGGGTTGTGCCACCCCGGTCCGGGACCATCAGGGCTTCGCATCCTGCTTCATTCGCTCGATGGCCTGCTTGAGTAGGTCATTTCCGGAGAAGTCCAGGTAGCGGGCAAGATTGATCGAGATGACAGCTTGATTCACGTTCCGGCCGTCGCTGAGCTTGCTGCGGCGCAACCCGAACTTGAAATCCCGATAAGAGCCCATCAGTCCAATTCCAGAGCTCCGCTCCCCTTGAGCCTTCATCGTCACCAGGATGCCTACGCCCCAGGTTGGCTTGTAGTGGGCATCCGGATCGAACCATTGGACGCCGATGGCTTCGCCGCCGATAAGGGGGGATCCACTGGAGGAGCCTCGCCCCTGGTAGGCCACGATTCCGCTGATCGGGTGCAGGAACTTGAGCTGCCACTTCGGAATGTCCGTGAAGGGCCGCTTCCGGTCGAAGGCCGCATTGGCAGCGCTTTCCCATGGGTACTCTTGGAGCGTGACGTTCTCGAAGAATTCCTTCCACCGCCCCGCCAACACCTTGATCTGCCCGCCGATCTCCGCCAGGAAGAACTTGGCGGGGGGCCCGGTGATCTCGTTGTAGACGGTTTTGTGGATGGCGCGGAGAGTCTGGACCGTCTTAGAACTATCTGGCGCCAGTGGGTGGTTGAAAAGGCGGTTGGGGTCTACCTGCTCGTCCAGTTGCCATTCGCTGTTTTCCCTGGCCACGGCCTGAACCGCCTGACGTACAGGGGAAAGATCCACGCCGGCCTGGCCAGCAGCCAGGAAGCCATCCAAGGTGGGCCCGGCGTCATGGACCGCCTGCACTTTTTTCCGAAGGTCCTCCAATTTCTTGGCGGCGGTATCCTGAAGACCTCGGACCTGTGCGGCCTGAGGGTCCTCCGCGTAGGCGGCTTTCAAGGCCGCGATGGCCCCATCGAGAGTCTTGAGTGCCTTGCCTGCAGCGAAGGCAGGCTGAGACACTGCGGTGGATTGTGGGGCTGCCGCCGGAAGCGCCGAGGCGGCGTCCAGTAGGAGCACGACCGCCGCGAAGTGGAAAGTCAGGATTCGCATGGTCACCTCACCACAGACCCATGTCGGCCGCTGCCCGGCAGAGCTTCACGAACCCATCCACGCTCGTCTTGTCCCGGAATCGGTCTGCCAGGCGCTGGAAAAGCTCTTGTCGCGGCTGCCCTGAGGTACTCACGGTTTGCGATGCTTGGATGGCTTCGTTCTCCCGTTTCTTGGTGTAGGTTTTCCCGTCTCGGGTGATGCT
>JBGASS010000137.1:0-4633 GCA_044229555.1 Holophagaceae bacterium | reverse complement strand
GTGAGGATGTCGTGGGGCTGGACAGGATCACCCCAGGCCCGGAAGGCTGTCTCGTGATAGACCGACTCCGGCCAGCCGGGATCGAACTGATCCACCAAAGGGAAGGGGTCGAGCACGTTCCGGTAGTTGAAGTAGTGCAGCAACATCGCTGGGCTGTCCTCAGGAGTCTGGAGGTAGGGTCTGCATAAGCTTGGGTTGGGGGGATCGTAGGCGGGGACCTCACACTCCAGCACTTTGGCCACGTCGGCTAGCATGTGCAGGGCAGGGATCCTCGCGTAGCCCGGGACGGCTCGGGTCCCAATAAAGTGGATCACCTCGGTCATAACGGAAGTGCCCAGACTATGGGCCACGATCACCAGGTTGCCGGACGTCTCCGTCAGAGACTGGATGTAGGGCATAAGAGCGGTCGCGAGCCGCGTCACGATGAGGGCCCTTATGGTCGGATGGAATCGCCACATCAGGACGTCCAGGGCGTGGGTGTAGATGAAATCGCCCGAGGATTGGATCTCCTTGATGGCTTCCAGCACCCCCGTGTCGTGGACCCAGGGCCTGATGTCCTTGAGGGCCCCCGCAGGATGGGTCCGCATCGCCTCAAACAAATCGTCGTACACGAAAGGAACGGGCGTGGCGTCCAGATCGCTGCCTGTCAGATCCTTGTGTTTCGTGGCCAGGAAGTTCCAGGCCTCCTCATGAAAGGTTTGGTCATGCTTCCCCATGCCATGCACGAAGACGACAGTGGTTGTGGATTTGGCCATTGTGTGGATCCTTCAGGTTGGAGAGGTGGGGTTCGATGGCCCTTACGGGGTAAACCTTTCGGACGATGTGTGGCGGAGGGTCCCGGCAACGTAGCCGAAGGTCTCACACCGGCTTCGCCGCCTCGACCGCCCGGATGGCCTCGAAGTGCACCTTCGCGATGCGGGCGGGGCCGTCGGGTTCGAGGAGGATGCGGCAGTCGGGTTCGAGGGTGTCCATGAAGAGGTTCTCGGTGAGCAGGGCGGGACAGGGGGCGTTGCGGAGGATGTAGAAGCTGGCCTCCTTGTCCCAGTCGCCGTCGCTGAAGTCGGCGCGCACGCGCAGGCCGGGGAATTCCGCCTGGAAGGCCCGGGCGAAGAAGCCCACGAGGCGGTCGGAGTGGTCCTGGCCGAGGGTGGTGTAGACCTCCCACCCCGTGCCGCCGCCAGCGTTGGCGTGGACGGAGACGAGGATGGCGTTGGGCGCATCCTGGTGGAGCCGGGCCGCCCGCGCCACGCGCTCGGAAAGGGGGATGTCCTGGGGTTCCGGCACCAGGACCCTGTTCTCGATGCCGGCGTCGGTGAGCTGGGGGCTGAGGAGGGCCACCACCGCGCGGTTGAACACGCCTTCGAAGAGCTGCCGGCCGTCGGGCCACACAGGGCTGCGCTTGCCGGGGGTGACGTAGGCGCCGTTCACGAGGCCGCCATGGCCGTTGTCGAGGATCCAGACGTAATGGGACATGGGGCTCCTAGGGATTCGCCAGAAGGCGTTGGAGGCAATCGAAGGCCGCCCGCAGCTCGGGGTTCGAGGGCAGGCCGGTCCTGCAGTCCCTGTGATCGGGATCGCCGGCTGTTCTGAGCAATTCGATGTCATGGGCGGTCAGGTGCCAGGACATGGGCCCAGGATCCGTGCCCTGGTCGGGCTGCAGCACCACGGTCGAGAGGGCCACGCCCTGGCCCTTCAGCCGGGCGTTCCAGTGGGCCAGGAAGCGCGCCAGCTCGATCTCGTTGCGGTCCAGGACGCCGGCATGGAGTCCGAGCTGGGCCAGGGCCGGTCCGAGGAAGGCGGCCCAGGTCTCCCCCGCGCCGCCAGCCTTTTTGGGGCGGAAGGCCCGGATCTGGAGGATGAGGACCTTGCGGAAGCGGAGGTCTGGATGACCGGCGGCACGGGCCTCCAGCAGGGGGTCCAGCCAGTCGAGGGCGGAGGCCACGCCGTAGTTGTCCACGTATCCGCCGTCGCCGAGGTGGAGGGCCGCGCCTTCGCCCCAAGGTCCCGTTGCGGGCGTGGGAATGCCGCGGGCCATCGGCGACACGTAGGGGAAGGTGGCGGAGAGGCGCGCCGCAGTCCAGAGGCTGAGGTCCGCGCCGAAGGTGCCATCCATGTCCCGGCGCAGCAGCTTCGAATGGGTCCGGCCCCGCGCCTGCCGGGCGCCGGGGTGAAAATCCGCCGGCGTGATCATGATCCGTTCCCCCGTTTCCATGACGGAGGCGTTGAAGATCATGGCCGGCAGCTGGCCGGCGCGGATGGCGCCCCTCAGGTCAGAAAGGGCCCTGGGCGGGCTCGAACCCGCCCCTGCGTTCCGGATCCAGGAGAGCTCCTGCAGCCTTCCCCGGTCCGTGAAGGGGGCATCGGCGCCCCACGGCCACAGCCCGCAGGAGGCCAGCCGCCAGAAATCCGGATAGGCGAGGCCTCGGGCCGCGGCGGAGAGGCTGGACCCGGTGCTTCCGCGCAGGACCTCGGCAAGCTGTTCGCGGCGAGGCTGCTGGGGCTGCCGGAGCTGGGCCTCCGCCAGGAAGGCCATGGCCACCGAGCTTCCCGAAACGGAACTGACGAGCCGGGTCCTGTCCAGGAAGGCGGGATCGGCCTCGCAAAGGCGCTTGAGCATCAGGCTCGTCCAGCCCGCCGCGTAGATGCCGCCACCCGTGGACGTGATCACCACCAGATGCTCCCCTTCCCGGCTCGCCTTCATGACTTCCACCGGGTCCAGGAGGGGAAGGTTTGAGGCTTCGGGCCGTTCCGGGAGGGTGGTCCGGTAGCCATGCCCCGCCCCGAAGAGCGAGTAGCCCGCGAGCACGGCGCCGGCGGTGGCCAGGAAGGCGGGTACCGGACGCCGGAACAGCACGGTGGCGTAGAAGTCCACCGCTGTGAGGGTCCAGATGCAGAGGGCCAGCAGCGTATAGAGGTAGTAGACCGCGAGGACCTTCCCATCCTCGAGCAGGAGCCCGGCGAGCAGGTAGCCCAGGGCCAGGGGTCCGACGACACTGAGGGCCGCGAAGTGCCTGGGATCGAGCCCATCCTCCGTTTCAAGGGCCCGAAGGGGAGCGACCACCCGGCCTACCGGCCTGAGCAGCCCGCTGCAGGCCTGGTAGAAGGCGGCCGCGGGCCCCCGCAGCAGCGAAAAGGGCAACCGGGTCCAGACGTGGCGGAAGAACCAGGCGGTGCCATAGAACAGGCGCATCTCCTCTGGCGCACCGGCGGCCAGGCTCTCGCGCTGGAGGTAGGCCTCCCGGTCCTGCGCGAGGAGCTTCCACCGGGCCATCATCACCGGCAGGAAGAGCAGCTGCCAGGCGAGGAAGGACAGGCCGCCCCCCAGGAGGGCGGCGAGGCCGCCCAGAAAGACCGAGAGGACTGGATGGTCCGGCCATGCACGGGAGCCCAGGATCGAGACCAGGAGCCCGGGTCCCGCCAGGCCGGTGTAGAGCCAGAACTGCTTCGGGACGATGGGGACGTTGAGCAGCTCCTCCCATCCCCGGTCGATGACCGCCTCCCCCTGGCCCACCCGGGCCCCGTACTTGTCACGGGCCGCCCCGATCACCAGCCCCTGGCCGTACATCAAGCCCCAGGCCGCCCCCACCAACTGGAAGGCGGCGAGGACCCCGCCCTGAAAGGTGTGATCGATGAAGAGCCCTCCCAGGTAGCCGTGCCCCGGCACGGCCCGGAAGCCCGTGAGCGGGAGGAGGAGCAGCATCAGTCCGAAGACCATCGTGTGCTTCATGAGTCCCAGGAGATGCCATCGCATGAGGGCGATGGCGGCGGGAGATGAAGTCACGGGTCCTCCTGGTCAGGCCGACGCCCGGGGGCGTAGACGGGATGAAACGTGGAAAGCGGAAATGGGTCGGAATTCCTTATGGCAAGAACTACTCCATTCGGGGAAGCCGCGGAAAACCACGGCTTTGCGCCGCCTTCCGCGACACCCTTCCGTCCCGGTTCTGGAGCCTGTCTCAGATCTGGACAGTCTCCCTGGCGTGGGCAGGGCTGCGCCTGTTCGGTCTCCATGCTGGCCCAGTTCCGGCGCGCCCTGGTGAAGGATCGCGGCGAGGGGACGCACCCTAGCCCAATTTTCTTAAATAATCCCTAGGGGTTTCCGCCCTCTCCCCCCATGCTGGAAGAGGTCCGCATGGGCGGTCCCGAACACAAGCGTGGTTCCTGGCCTGAAAGGGACACCGCCTCCAACACCTTCAGGAAGAAGACAACAGGAATTTGCAATGGCACAAGGCACCGTGAAGTGGTTCAACGCTGAAAAGGGTTTTGGCTTCATCACCCCCGACGAAGGCGGCCAGGATCTCTTCGTCCACCACTCCTCCATCGAGTCCACGGGTTTCCGCACCCTCGACGAGAACCAGCGCGTGAGCTTCACCGTTGGCCAGGGCCAGAAGGGCCCCCAGGCCACCAACGTCCAGAAGATCTGAACGATCCCTCGACCCTACTTCGCACCATGCAAGGGCCCCCGCACGGGGGCCCTTGCTTTTGGAGGGATCCCGGGTCCGGCGTCCCGGGGCTTCAGCCCGCCCGCCAACCGGGGCACAATGCCCCATGCCCCACCAGCAGACCTACGCCGTGATGCTCTTCAAGGAGGCCTTCGAGCCCCTCGGGGAGGCCATCAAGCCCTTCCTGCGCTCGG
>JBGASS010000136.1:0-6661 GCA_044229555.1 Holophagaceae bacterium | reverse complement strand
GACATCGCGCCGGCCATCACGGCCCAGCCAAGAAGCCGCACGGTACCGCAGGGTACCGTGGCCACCTTCAGTGTGGTGGCGTCTGGGACTTCGCTGACCTATCAATGGCGAAAATCGAGCACTCCCATCAGTGGTGCGACCACCAGCAGCTACAGCATCCCTTCTGCCCAGGCAGCCCATGCCGGCAGCTACGACGTTTTGGTGAGCAACAATGGAGGCAGTGTCGCCAGCAACAGCGTGACCTTGGCGGTGAGCAACCCGGCCACGATCCTCGTCGCCAACCCGGGGGCGGATGCGGATATTCGGCCCAACCTGAATACGGCCCTTGCCTCCGCCGCTTCAGGAGATGAGATCTTGCTCCCTTTGGGAACCTTCACCCTCAGTGGCACGGTTCAGGTGGGCAGCAAGCGGGTTTCGGTGCGTGGGCAAGGGATTGGGAAGACCGTGCTGTATCGATCGGAATCCATGACGGACGGGTCGTTGAAGGATGCACCCATGATCCGATACCTCTCTTCCAGTGATGTTGTTGTTTCCGATATCACCTTTCGGAGCAAGAAACCCTTCCCCGATGGCGGCGATCCAGGCAGTGGCACAGGAGGTTCTCTTGCCTCAGATATCGGCCTCAGTTTCGAACAAACCACCGACTTCACCGTCACCCGTTGCCGCTTTGAATTCTTTGGAAATGGCGCTGTGTCCGTCGTTCACGACAACTATGTGGCCAGAGGCCTGATCTACAAGAATGAGTTCTTTCGTAATTTCAAAGGTGATGTGGGCGCTAACATTCCACTCATCGGTCTGGGCCTTGGATATGGTGTCGTGGTCTACGGCATCAATACCGAGTGGATTGCAAATCCTGCCTTCGGAACCGACAACTTCATCTTCGTCGAGGACAACACTTTCGACTATCACCGGCATTCGATCGCGGCTGGCGGGAATGCCCTGTACGTATTCAGGAACAACCGGGTCACGAACAACCGTGTGGGTCCCTACACCCAAGCCATTGACGCCCACGAGGCCCGGGGAACAGGAAATGGGCTGAACACCTATAGCACCCGCGCCGTGGAGATCTACAACAACACGGTCATCAACACCACCTTCTGGGACGGCACGCCGATTGTCCCCGGTCATCGAGCATCGGACTTGGTGGAGCGCGCCATTCAGGTCCGCGGCGGCGAGGCGCTCATCTATGGCAACACCATCAGCGGATATCGCTTCGGGACCGGGATGTCCATCGATCCGATCACCTCTGGCTATCCCGTTCTATCCCAGATCGGCTATTTGAGTGGGGTGAACTTTGGAGACACCCACACCGGTACCGACGACGCCCACGGAAGCGGGGACCTCTTCCATTGGAACGATGGCTTCATCGCATACGTGGGAATCGGTGGCGTGAGCGTGGGCGGCCTCTACAACTTCGATCCAGCCCGCATCAAAGTGGAGAGGGACTACCACACCGTCCCCAAACCCAACTACCTGCCCTACACCTACCCGCATCCCCGTCGTCAGTAACTGACGTTCCCCCCGGCCTGAGCCCGGTCCTTCTGTGGAATCCGGCATGATGGGGACGTCCTCTGGGCGCGGGGCATGACCAGGACACCTTGAAGCACCTGAGATGGCTGGGCCCAAGGGCCCCACCCTTGATTCCATAGACAGAATCAGCGCATAAACGGGGGGCCGCCTCCCCTCGTATGGGTTCAAGCGAACCAGGCAAGCTGGTCAACACCGGGCCCCCATCGAGGTGCCGGGAACCCTGCTGTCCAACCGAAGAGGGCACGGCAATGAACCTGAGACGGCGCCTGGTCAACGGCCTGGTAGCAGCCCTGGTGACGCTTTCCCTTGGGGCGAAGGCTGAGGAACCACCCCCTTCCGCAGGGGCCCTGGTGCAGACCATCTCGACCTTGGACCATGACCTGTTCGAGGCCTTCAATCACTGCGAGGACCCGGTGCAGTTGCGGAAGTTCGGATCCTACTTCGCTGCCGACGTGGAGTTCTACCACGACAACGGCGGCGTGACCTGGGACCGCAAGTCCATGCTGGCCAACACCCGGACCTACGTGGCGGGTAAATACCGCCGGGAGCTCATCCCCGGAAGCCTGAAGGTCTACCCCATCAAGGGCTTCGGGGCCATCGAAACAGGTCTTCATCGCTTTCGCCAGATCAGCACGGGCGAATGCGATGGCATGGCGGAGTTCACGCACGTCTGGCGCTTCAAGAACAACCGCTGGCAGATCACCCGGGTGCTCAGTTTCGGGCATCGCGACAGCCCCGCCACAGCCTCCAGCAGCGGCACCATTCCCTTTGAAGACGACGCCGCGGTGGGCCGGTGGCTTCAGGCCCGGGGCATCCCCGTCCTCGGACTGGGCCTGATCGACGGAGGAAAGGTAAAAGCCGTGAAGGTCTACGGCAAGCTCCACCAGGGCGGCACGGCGCCCCTCGATACCCTCTTCAACGTGGCCTCCCTCACCAAACCCATCACCACCCTGGTGACCTTGTGGCTGGTGAGCGAAGGACGCTGGAACCTGGATGAGCCCCTTGCCCACCACTGGGTGGATCCCGACGTGAACGAAGATCCAAACCTGTGGAAACTCACCACCCGCCATGTGCTCAGCCACCAGACCGGGTTCCTCAACTGGCGGTGGATGGATCCCGGCAAAAAGCTCCGGTTCACCTTCGAGCCCGGCACCCGGTATTCCTATTCGGGCGAGGGCTTCGAGTACCTCCGGCGCGCTCTGGAAGCCAAGCTGGGAACGCCTCTGGAAACCTTGGCCGGCCAGTTGGTGCTGGACCCGCTGGGCATGCGCGATACCCGCTTTTTCTGGGGACCAGCCACGGCCGAATCCCGATTCGCCCTGGGCTTCAACGCCAAGGGCGCGCCCTACAAGCTGGAGAAGTGGAACCATGCCAACGCCGCGGACCTGTTGCTCACCACCGTGGGGGACTACAGCCGCTTCCTTGTGGCCGTCCTGGAGGGTTCCCTCCTCTCAGAACCCATTCAAAAGGACATGCTCAGCCCGCAGGTGAAAACCAAGCCCGGAAAGACCTTCGGCCTGGGCTGGGAGCGCTACGACCTGGGCAACGGCGAATGCGCCATCGCCCATGGTGGCGCCGATGACGGTGCGCAGACTCAGGTCTTCCTGCTTCCCGGAAGGGGTCGCGGGCTGGTGATGTTCACCAATGTCGATGACGGCTACAAGGTCTACGAGCCCCTGGTGCGGCACTTCCTGGGATCGTCGGGTCAGCGCATTCTTGACATCGAGATGGCGAAGTAACTCGAAAGCCAGCACGAGCAGAAGCGGGCCGAAGGGAAGAACAAGGCCGGAACGGTCAACACCCGACGGACCGTTGACCTTCTCGGCTCTGTTCTTCTGTTCAAGCCGGTGTGTTGAGAAAACCCAACCTTCGATTTCCTTGATGGGGGTGGAGAAGGTCTGGCTGTCCTTCACCTCGGCGGTGGTGCCAGCCTGCATGGGATTGGTCCTGAGGCCCCGCTGGGCATGGACTCGATATCCATGGAGAACTCCGGGCTGCCTCCCATTCATGCGAGGACGAGGCCGCCAGGCCAGGTGATGAACCCGTCCGACCTGCCGACGCTCACCACCGTCGCCCGCGGCACGGGCTGCACACTGAACTCTGCTGCGCGGGCCGGTCGGCCACGCTCTCCCGTGTTCGCTCCTGTCCTGCCGGCCCGCCATCATCGATCGGCAATTCGAATCCTCTCGTTTTGGCTGAAGGCAAAAAAAAACCGGTCAGCGGATGCTGTCCGGTTTTGGTCGGCGCGAGAGGATTCGAACCTCCGACCCCTACCACCCCAAGGTAGTGCGCTACCAGGCTGCGCCACGCGCCGTGAACTATTGATCCTAGAAGAGACTGGGGGGTGGGTCAAGGACGGCTTTCCGCCTGGGGGCTCGCGGTTTCGCGGCGGGCGCGGGGGACGTCGCGCCGGCATCGGGCAGGGGGCCGCCCAGGCGGTCCAGCAGCTCCCGCAGGGCCTGGATGGCGGGCTGGAGGTCTGCGCCCACCTTGAGGCCCGGGGCTGGACGGCGCGCCTTGGCGCTGGGGGCGAGGTCCTGCTCCGAGAGGCCGAGGTCAAGGGGCGGCGCCACCTGGCCGCTGATGAGGAGGCCGCGGCAGTCCACGGCGCTGATGCCCTCGCGGGTCCAGTCGCGGATGCGTTGGAGGCGGGGCAGCTCATCGGCGTGGTAGTAGCGGAGGTTGCCCTTGGAGCGTCGCGGGCGGATCTCCGGGATCACGGACTCCCAGTAACGCAGGTCCTTGGGGGAGATGCCGAGGCGCTCCGCGGTCTCGCCGATCTTGAACCAGCGCTTGCGGGCTGCCCCGGCGCCCCCGCTCAAGAGTCCCGTCCCTCGATGCCGAGGGCCTTCATGCGCTTGTAGAGGTTGGAGCGGTCGAGGCCCAGGCGCTCCGCGGCGCGGGTCATGTTGCCGTTCTGGACCTTCAGCTCGCGCTGGATGTAGACGCCCTCGAACCACTCCCGGGCCTCCCGCAAACTGGCGAAGTCCGGGAAGGAGAAGGGATCGGGCTCGGCGATGTGGCGCGCCGCCAGGGGGCCCAGATCCTTCGCCGTGAGGTCGGCGCCCCGGCTGAGGATGACGGCGCGCTCCATGAGGTTCTTCAGCTCCCGCACGTTGCCGGGCCAGTCGTGGCGCAGCAGGGCGTCCTTGGCGTCGGGGCCCAGGCGCTTGGCGGGCCGCCCGTACTTCCGCGCGAGGCGCGCCACGAAGGCCTCGGCGAGGAGGAGCAGCTCCTCGCTGCGCTCCCGCAGGGGCGGCACCCGCAAGGGCACGACCGCCAGGCGGAAGTACAGATCCTCCCGGAAGCGCCCGGCCTTGATCTCCTCCCCCAGGTCCTTGTTGGTGGCGGCGATGACCCGCACGTCCACTTCGAGGGCGCCGCCGCCTCCCACGGGCTCGATGCGCCCTTCCTGGAGGGCGCGCAGTACCTTGGCCTGGGTCTTGAGCGACATGTCGCCCACCTCGTCGAGGAAGAGGGTGCCGCCGTTGGCCTCCCGGAACTTCCCCTTCTGGTCCCGGACGGCCCCGGTGAAGGCGCCCTTCACATGGCCGAAGAGCTCGCTCTCGATCAGCTCCTCCGGGATGGCCGCGCAGTTGACCTCCACGAAGGGTGCGGCCTTGCGGGGGCCGAGGGCGTGGATGAGCCGGGCGATCTCCTCCTTGCCGCTGCCGTTCTCGCCGGTGAGGAGCACGCGGCCCTCCGTGGCGGCCACCAGGTGCACGTCCGCGAGGAGGCGCCGCATGGCGGGGCTCTCCGCCATGAGGAAGCGCTCGCCCTCCACTTCGTGGGCCAGTCGCAGGTTCTCCTGCTCCAGCCGGCCCTGGTTCAGGGCGTTGCGGACCACAAGCAGCAGGCGGTCCAGGTCGATGGGCTTCTCCAGGAAGTCGAAGGCGCCGAACTTGGTGGCCTGCAGGGCCGTGTCGATGTTGGCGTGACCCGAGATCATCACCACGGGCAGGTCGGGGTGCGTGGCCTTGGCCTGCTTCAAGGTCTCGAGGCCATCGAGCCCGGGGAGCCACACGTCCAGGAGCATGCCGTGGACGGCGTCGCCATCGGGACCCTGGAGCACTTCGAGGGCCTGCTCGCCGCTCTCGGCCTTGAGCACGGCGTACCCCTCATCCTTCAGGGCTTCGCCAAGCGACTTCCGGATGCCCGGTTCGTCATCCACCAGCAGGATCGTGAGGGGGGTGCCCATGAAGGTTCCAGTTCCATGAAGGCGCGGTGCGCCTGGATGGGGCAGCGCCCCGGCGGAGCGCTGGATTGCTGGAAGCAGGATACCCGGGACTCCGCGGGAACCTCCCCTACAGCTCCTCGCTGGGGAGCGGGAGGACGAGGGTGAAGGCGCTGCCCTGGCCCAGCTGGCTCTCCACCTCCAGCCGCCCGCCCTGGGCTTCGAGCAGGGAGCGCACGATGGCGAGGCCCAGGCCCCACCCCGAGGCGGAATCCTGCCGCGTGGCCTGGCCGAAGGGCTGCAGGATGGCCTCCAGGGCCTCCGGGGCGATACCGCGCCCCGTGTCCCACACCGTGAGGCGCCACTCCCGGCGGGCCTCGTCCACGGCGCAGCGCACGCCCACCGTGCCCCCCGCGGGGGTGAACTTGAGGGCGTTCTCGAAGAGGTTGAAGAGGGCCTGCTGGAGGGCCCCCGGGTCCACCTTGAGCGGCTGGAAGGCGGAGGCCTCGCTGGGCTCGAAGCGGAGGTCCAGCTCGCGGGCCTCCGCCTTGATGCGCAGGACCCCTTCCAGTCCCCCCAGGAGCTCCCGCGGGGTGGTGTGCTCCAGGTGCAGGGACTCGAGCATGGCCTCCCCGCGCCGCTGGTCCAGGAGGCCCCGCACCAGGGCCTCGATGCGGCGGCTCTCGTGGTCGAGCACGTTGAGCGCCCCTTCCGCATCGGTGCCTTCGGGCAGCCCGTCCCGCACCCGGTCCGCCGCCAGCATGATGCTGGTGAGGGGGGAGCGCAGGTCGTGGGCGAGGGTGTCGAGAAGGCGCACCCGCCCCTCCAGCGTGCGGCGGATCTGATCGTGGGCCTGCTCCAGGGCCCGATTCTGGCGGGCGATGGCCAGGGTCCGGTCCTCCACCGTGGCCTCCAGCACCAGGGCCTCGCGGGCGAGGGCGTTGAGGCGCAGCACGA
>JBGASS010000135.1:0-6680 GCA_044229555.1 Holophagaceae bacterium | reverse complement strand
GTCCGGCCATAGCAAGTGGTCCACCATCAAGCACAAGAAGGGCGCCCTCGACGCCAAGCGCGGGAAGCTCTGGACCAAGATCCTGAAGGAGATCACCGTGGCGGCCCGTCTGGGAGGCGGCGACGTGGGGAGCAACCCGCGCCTGCGCCTGGCGGTGGACACCGGCAAGGCCGCCAATTTGCCCAAGGACAACTGGGAGCGGGCCATCAAGAAAGGCACCGGCGAGCTGGAGGGCGTGACCTACGAGGAGGTGGTCTACGAAGGCCGCTTCCCCGGCGGCGTGGCCATCATCGTGGAGGCCATGACCGACAACAAGAACCGCACGACCCCGGAGATCCGGAGCTACTTCGCCAAGTTCAACGGCGAGCTCGGGACCGTGGGCAGCGCCGCCTACCTCTTCGCCAAGCAGGGCCAGATCGTCGTGGACGCGGAGGTCTCCGAGGACAAGGTGATGGAGGTGGCCCTGGAGGCCGGCGCCGACGACGTGAAGGACGAGGGCGGCGCCTGGGTCATCCAGACCACCCCGGAGAGCTACCAGGCGGTGAAGGACGCCGTGGACGCGGCCGGCCTCGCCGTCATCGAGGCCAAGATCATCATGGCCCCCAGCACCTTCGTGGAGCTCTCCCCGGACAAGCTGAAATCCTTCCTCAAGTTCGTGGACCTCGTGGAGGATAACGACGACGTGCAGAACGTCTGGCACAACGCCGAGTACGACGAGGACGAGGAGGCCTGAACGGGATCAGGCCTTGGGAACGGCTCCTCCGGGAGCCGTTTTCGTGCCCGCGGGCGGGTGTTGGTGCTAGCCTTGGCGCGAAAACCAATCCACCCTCAGCGAGGCATCCATGTCCCTGGTCAAGCGGGCGTCCGCCGAGTTCCTCGGCACCTTCTGGCTCACCCTCGGCGGCTGCGGCAGCGCGGTCCTCTCCGCGGCCTTCCCCCAGGTGGGCATCGGGCTGCTGGGGGTCTCCTTCGCCTTCGGCCTCACGGTCATCACGGCGGCCTACGCCCTGGGGCCCGTCTCCGGGGCCCACCTGAACCCCGCCGTCACCTTCGGCCTCCTGGTGGCGAAGCGCGTGGACGCCAGGGACCTGGCCCCCTACATCCTCGCCCAGGTGGGCGGCGCCATCGCCGCGGCGGGGACCCTCTACTACATCGCCAGCGGCCGGCCCGGCTTCGAGCGGCGGCTTCGCCGCCAACGGCTTCGGCGCCCATTCTCCAGGCCAGTATTCCCTGGTCGCGGCCTTCGTCTGCGAAGCCGTCCTCACCTTCATGTTCCTCATCGTCATCCTCGGCGCCACGGACCGCCGCGCGCCGGAGGGCTTCGCCCCCCTCGCCATCGGCCTCTGCCTGGTGCTCATCCACCTCATCAGCATTCCCGTGACCAACACGTCCGTGAATCCGGCCCGCAGCACCGGGCCGGCCCTCTTCGTGGGCGGCTGGGCCCTGCAGCAGCTCTGGCTCTTCTGGCTGGCGCCCATCCTGGGGGCGGTGGCGGCGGGGTTCGCCTATCCGGAGGTGTTCGAGGACTGAGGGCCGCGGTCCCGACCTTCCCACCGGCCCTGGCAGTGGAGCGGCATGCCCGGGAACGCGCCCGCCGGAAGAATCCAGGGCCGAATCCGATTCCGGAATCCAGCCCTGGCCGATCTGCCATCCAGCTGATCTACCGCGGTGCCACCCCCGGCAGCTGCCCGGTGGTGTTCGTGTCCTGCAGGAAGGCCTGGTAGCCGCCTGAGGCGGGACGCAGGGTGAAGGTCGCCCGCCGTATCGTGGGGGAGTAGAAGCCGTACAGCACCTGCCCGGGCGCGGTCGGCCAGGGCAGCACGATGGTGCCGCCATTGATCGTGGGCGTGGCCGTCCCGGTGTAGTTGCCGGCCAGGGGGCCGGCGAGGACGTCCATGGACCAGGCGCCGCTGGTGCTGTTGAGCCAGACGCGGCTGCGCAGCTGATCGTCCTCGAAGTAGAGGTTGAAGGTGGGCCCGCAGCCCGGTGTCAGGAAATCGTAGCCGAGGGTGTAGGCGTTGCCGGTGCGGCTGGCGGTGGGATCCTGCACCACGACCACCACGGTCTGCCCGGCGGCGACGGAGACGCTCAATCCCTGCGGCGTGTTGCTGACAGAACTGCTCCCGGAATCCGCCATGTAATTGGTCCCGAAGGCATTCGGGTCAAAGGTGCCGTTGTAGACCATGAGATGCGCCTGGACGGGGGCCACGATGGACATGGTCACGCACTGGGTGGAGCCCGTGGCGTTGATGAGCTGGTAGGTGTCGAAGTAGTAGGGCCCAGTTCCAAAAGGCCCCGGGAAGGCCTTGGGGGCGGCACAGGAGGAAGGAACCGCATTCCGGAGGATTCGGACGGCCGAATTCCCCGTCGCCTCGCAGGAGCCCCCCGAACCGCTGCCGATGATGCCGTTGATGGAGGCCGCGGGCACCGCGATGGGCGCGGGCTGGTTGGAGAGGAGCTTGGACGCTGGATCCAGGTCGTTCGCGCTTTGGGCGGCGCCGGGCAGGGCGAAGAGCAGGGCGGCAAGCAGGAGTCGCCAAGGCTGGGTCATGGGACCACCTCAGAATGGAGTGGAAGCGCGCCCCCGGCGTGCTTCCGGAACGGTGGGAGAGAGCGGCTGTTGGGGGTCAGCCTGGAGCAGGAGGCCTGCCGGGAAACCATTGGGGTGCCTGGGTGAGCGGCACGTCATTGAAAGCCGCGCTGAGAGGCCTGTCAATGGCTTTAATGGTTTATGAAAAAAAGGTTTAACGCCCAACGGACCGGGCCATGGAAGCCGAGGAGGAGCCGAGGGGCGAGGTCAAACCGCCGGGCCTGAGGCGGGAGCAGACCGCTTTCGACGTGCTCAGCTCGTTTCCGGATTCACGGCATCAGTTGGATCCGGCACCCTGGCCCCCGGGCGCTTTCAATCCCCTTCCAGGGAACCGAACCGCGTGGCGGGCAGCACGGGCTCGGCGAGCATGAGTCCCGGCGGGAAGCCGAGGGCCAGGCGCACCCGGGCGATGCTGGGGTGCACTGAATTGTCCGCCCGGCGGATGAGCAGAGGGGCGCCGGCCTGAGGAAAGCCGCCGTGGGTGTTCACCGCCTCGGGCAGGTCTGCGGCCCGGGAGCCCGCGAAAAAGCGCACGCCGTAGGCCTCCCCTTCCTTGAAGATCACGTCCTGGGTGTTCAGCAGGGTGAGGCCGGCGTCGCGGTAGGCCGCCTCCGCCCGCTCGACCTGGTCCAGGGGGAAGACGCACGCGAAGACACCGCCGGGCGCCAGCAGTCCCGCGGCGGCGATGGCGTAGTCCGCGATGGTGCCGCGGACTTCCAGGCGCGCCGGGATGGCCTGGGGGTGCTTGGCCTCCACCCGAGAGCCCAGGGGCCAGTAGGGCGGTGATCCCGTCACCAGGTCGAAGGGGCCGTGGGCGGCCAGCTGGCCATCCCTCAGATCGCCTTCGTGGATGTGGAAGCGGCCTTCCAGGCCGTTGTAGCGGACGCTCTTGCGCGCCAGGCGCACGCTGATGGCCTGGGCCTCCACGGTGTGGAACACCGCGCCGGGGCAGCGCCAGGCCACGGTCAGGGCCACGCTGCCGATGCCCGACCCCAGGTCCGCCGCCCTGTCCACCCGCGGGCACCAGCAGCTCGCGAACCAGCCCAGCAGGATGTCGTCCACGCTGAAGCGGTGGCCCTTCTCGTACTGGAAGATGCGGGTGTGGCCGCAGAGGAAGTCGAGGGTCTCGCCCTCCTCGGCATCCAGTCCGTCGGGAACGCGCGGGCCCGGGCGGGTCCAGCCCTTGAAAGTCGAATCAGGCATCCGGCGTTTCTGCATCCGGGGCGGGGGCCTCCGCCCCGGTTTCCGTATCGTGGCTCCCGTCGAAGAGCGAATCCTCCGGCAGGGGCTCCAGCTGGGCCAGGGCCGCGGCTTCCAGGGTGCTTTCGCCGAAATCCGCGAGGCGGGGCAGGTCGTGGAGGCCCTTGAGGCCGAAGTGGACGAGGAAGTTCTGGGTGGTGGCGTACATCATCGGCCGGCCCACGACCGAACGCCGGCCGGCCATGGTGATCAGCTCTCGCTCCAGGAGGCTCTTGATCTGGTTGGCCGACGAAGTGATGCCGCGGATGTCGTTGATCTCGGTGATGGTGATGGGCTGGCGGTAGGCGATGATGGCCAACGCCTCGATCTGGGCCGGCGTGAGGCGGCCGCTGCGGATGGTGGTGACCAGCTTGCTCACGAGGCGCTGGTAGTGGGGCGCGGTGGCCATGCGCCAGCCGCCGCCCACCTCGACGAGCCTCAGGCCGGAGGGCGGCTGCAGCCGCTCCTGCAGCTTCTCCAGGCCCATCCGCAGGGCCCCCTCGGGGAAGCCCGTCAGGTCCCGCAGCCGCGCGATGTCCATGACTTCGCCGCTGGCGGTGAACAGCGCCTCCAGCGCGCCCGCCAGATCGCCGCCCTCGTCCCAGAGGGGTTCGTGCTCGTAAAGCTCTTCCTCCGCCGAGGCCTCGCCTCCCACGGGCTCGATGTCCGGGGAGCCGAAGGCCGGATTCAGCTCCGGATGCTCCTCGAACATCCTCGTCTGGATGGGGTCGGCATCCTCGGGGAGAGGGGGGATGGGATCCTCGCCTTCAGGAAGGGCCGGGTCCGGCAGGATTGTCTCGCTCATTCAAAGGCTCCCAGCCGCTGGCCCACCTTGATGTCGCCTTCGGTGCGCAGGCCCTTCCAGTCCTTCGCGCGGGGCCCGCCGATGAGCAGCACCACCGTGGAGCCGAATTCGAAGGTGCCCAGATCGTCGCCGGGGGCGCTGGGGAGCTGGGGCACCGGGAAGGCGCCATCCTTCGGCAGCTTCCTGCCTTCCAGCCACCGCTCCGCGATCACCACGCCGCCCACGTGGGTGGCGCCCACCAGGACCGCGGCCACCTCCAGGCCCTCGTCGGGACCCGTGCCCGTGGCGATCCAGGTGGCGCGGCGGTTGCGCTCGTAGAGGCGGGGCACGTGGCCGGTGCTGGCGTCGTTCACGGGCCAGAGTTCGCCCTCGACCCGGCCCACAGCGCTCACGGCCCCCTGGAGGGGCACGTGGATGCGGTGGTAGTCCTTGGGGGCGAGGTAGAGGGTCATGAAGCGGCCGCCTTCGAAGCGGGCGGCCATCGGGTCGTGCTTGAGCAGTTCGGCGACGCGGTAGGGCAGGCCCTTGGCCTGGATGGCGAGGCCCTCGGTGATCTCGCCATAGGCGATGATCCGCGCGTCCACGGGGCTGTTGAGGGCGCCGGGGACGAGGGCGTCCTGGGGCCGCAGGCCGGGCCTGAGGCGCCGGGTGAAGAAGTCCTGGAGGCCCCGGTATTCCTTCAGGGGCTTCTCGGCCTCGTCCACGTTCGCGCCATAGCGCCGGGCGAAGCGACCGAGGAGGGGTTCCCGAAGCGAAACGGGAATGCTCCGGTTCGCCGCCCAGCCCACCACGGCGCTGCCCAGCTTCTTGGGGTAGAAACGCAGCAGGTGGAGGGAGAGGGGCCAGCCGGACATAAGCCACCAGACTACCACTCCGAGGGTGCCGGTCAGAAGGCCGAAAGCCGCGCGACGCCTGGATTTGCTGCCTGCGAAGGGACCCATGAATCCTTTCCGGACCCAGGGGTCCTTGGTCCATCATGAAGGATTCCCCGAGGTTCCATGTTCACTCGCGCCATCCTCCGCATGCCCGGCCCGGACGCAGCCAAGGGCCTTACCACCGCCGGCCTCGGCGCGCCGGACCTGGACCTCCTGTTGGCCCAGCACGACGCCTACCGGACGATCCTCGAGGAGCTGGGCCTCGCCCTGGAAGTCCTGCCGCCGCTGGAAGGCCATCCCGACGCCTACTTCGTGGAGGACGCGGCCCTGGTCTTCCCCGAAGTCGGCGTGGTGACGCGCCCCGGCGCGCCGGCCCGGAGAGGCGAGGAGGCGGCCATGGAGCCCGCGCTGGGAAGGCACCGGAGCCTGGCCCGCATCGAGGCCCCCGGCACCCTGGACGGCGGGGACGTGCTGGTGGTGGACCGGACGGTCTTCATCGGGATTTCCGACCGCACCAACGCGGAAGGGGCCGCCCAGCTGGCCCGCATCCTGGAGCCCCACGGCTACGCCTGCCGGGCGGTCCCCGTGGCGGAGGGCCTGCATTTCAAGTCCAGCGTCACCTGGGTGGGGGGAAGGACCCTGCTCGCGACCAAGGCCTTCGCCGCACGGCCCGAGTTCACGGGCTTCGACCTCATCCAGGTCCTCCCTGAGGAGGACTACGCCGCGAATACCCTCTGGATCAACGGAACGCTGCTGACCCCGAAGGGCTATCCCGACACCCTGGCCAGGCTCACCGCCCTGGGCCTCCCCATCCGCGAAGTGGATACCAGCGAAGCCCGGAAGATGGATGGCGGGCTGACCTGCATGTCGTTGCGGTTCTAGCAGGAGTGGAACGAAGACGACCTCGACCCATGCGGGCTTCGGGGATTCATTCCGGCCTTGCGGGCCTCCATTCCGCGGCACGGGCTGCCGGCGGTCCTCGCTTGCGGCGACCGGCCGTGAACGCTCGCGCGTCCCCGGCCTGGACCTACTCCGGCGCCCCTGCCGTTCGAATCCCCCGCCCTCCGCCACACACAGAACCGCCCGCCGTGGAACGAAATTGCCGCGCGACCCATGCGGGCTTCGGGGATTCATTCCGGCCCTGGGGGCCTCCATTCCGCGGCACGGGCTG
>JBGASS010000134.1:0-6829 GCA_044229555.1 Holophagaceae bacterium | reverse complement strand
CGGTCTGGCCCGCGTTGGTAGAGTAGTTGCCGCTCACGGCGGCGCCGGTCTGGTTGAGACCCAGGGTGGCGGTGCTGCTGCCCACCACCGAGGAGACCACCGTGCCGCGCCAGGTGCCGGTGACGTCCACCGTGGGCGGGGCGTTGTTGGGGGTGGAGCCGCCGCCTCCGCCGCCGCAATCCAGCACGATCAGGAGCGCCGCCGCGCCCCACCAGAGCCTGAGCCTGCCCATGGAACCTCCTCGCCGGAACCGCCTGGATCGCAGGGTGCGGGGGACAAGGTCGGGCCGGCGCGGGCCCCGGTCAAGCGGTCCACGGAGATGGGCGGGCGGAACTCCTGGCGGGAGCCCATCCTGGACGGATCCATGCGCCTCCCCCTTGTGATCCTGCTCACCGCCGGGCCCCTCCTCGCCCATCCCGGCGTGGGAATCGTGCGGGACGCCAAGGGCAACATCTTCTACACGGACCTCAAGCAGGTCTGGCGCCTCGCGCCGGACGGGACCCGCAGCCTGGCGGTGCCCCAGGTCCACACCCACGAGCTGTGCCTGGACGCGGCGGGCAACCTCTACGGCGAGCACCTGTGGTACGAGGGGGAGCGCACGGACCGGTGGGGCCACCGGGTGTGGCGCCTGGGGACGGACGGCTCCCTGGGGGACGTGATCCACGCCCGGGAGGGCTTCCTCAAGGACTACAGCTTCGTCCGGGACGGCGCCGGCCACCACTACGTGGCCCAACGGGGCGCGACCACCACCATCCAGAAGCGCCTGCCGGACGGCCGGCTGGCGCCCCACTGCGCCGGGCCCTTCGCCGACCTGCGCTGGATGGCCGCCACCGCCGCCGGCGTGCTCTTCGTGGTGGACGCCTCGGACCTGAAGCGCGTGGAGCCCGACGGCACGGTGCGCACCCTCGCGGCGGGCCTCCAGCCCCGGCGGGCGGGGAACCTCTGGCGCTACGACCGCCACGCCCTCATGGGCCTCTGGACCGACGGGCCCGGCAACGTCTACGTGGCCGCCACCGCCGACCGGGAGGTGCGGCGCGTGGATCCCCGGGGCCGGGTCACGGTGGCCGCGACGAGCCCCTTCCCCTGGTCCCCCAGCGGCGGCCTGGTGGCTCCGGACGGGGCCCTCTGGCTCCTGGAGTGCTCCACCTTCAATGCCGTGCGGGTCCGCCGCATCGGGACCGATGGCCGGGAGCGCGTCTTCCCCTGACGCCAGTGCTACCCTCGATCCGCCATGCCCCGCCCCTGCCCCCGCTGCGGATTCCTGGTCCCCGACCCGGCGGCGGCCTGCCCCCAGTGCGGCGCGGAAGCGGAGGCCTCCGCGGCGGCGGTGATGGCCCGGGCGGCGGCCCTGCAGGAGGCCGGGCATTTCGCCGAAGCCCTTGAAGCCTGGGACGAAGCCCTCGCCCTCCAGCCCGGCGCCCCGGAGGCGGTGGAGCAGTCGGCCTTCTGCTTCCGCGCCGCGGAGCTGGAACGGCAGGGGGCGGACTGGGGCGATCAGGCCTGGGGCCAGCAAGGCATCACCTTCTTCGAGGCGGGGGAGTGGGCCCTGGCGGACCTGGCCTACGGCCGCGTGCTGGAGCAGCAACCCCTCCACCTGAGCGCCCTGTGCGGGAAGGGCCTGGCGAACTTCAAGTGGGCCGCGGCCCTCCAGGCCCGGGGCGGCGAGGGCGCCCCCCGGCGCTTCCGGGCCGCGGCCCTGGCCATCCGGGAGGCCCTGCGCCTGCACCCCGGCAACGCGGCCCTGCACCGGGTGCTGGCGCTCTGCGAGCGGGAGATGGGGCCGGAGTAGGGCGGGCCGGCCCCGGGCCGGCCCCGGGATCGTTCCGCTGACGGCCGAGGGGCGACCGCCGGTCCAGGGGAACGTTCCGGTGGCGCCGCGGCTCCAGGCGGCTTGCTAGGCTGGGACCTTCCCCCCAAACCACCTGCAGACGCGCGCCCGGCCAAGGCCTTCGGCGCGGCGCCAGGTCCCTGCCAGGAGCGAGCCCATGGCCTCCCCGAAACTCTCCCTCAACCGCGAAACCCTGCGGCGCCTGGAACCGAAGAGCGCCGCCGGCGTGAATGGCGCCTTCCTCAGCCTCTTCGACTGCGGACCCGAGACCCGGGCCTTCACCAACTGCGCCTACTGCGGCCCGGATAACCAGGATCCCGGGTCGGCCCAGATCGCGAACTGCCGGCCCTCGATCTACTTCTGCGGCTGAGGCCGCCGCGATCCCGCGAAGGGGTCCCGCGGGGCCCCATCCTGCGTCAGTCCCCGTTCACCCGCCAGATGCCCAGCTCGTCCCCCACCTCGGGCACGGGGAGCAGGTTGTTCTCCACGGCGCCGTCGTCGCTTTCGGGTTCGCACAAGTACACGGCGATGGCCCCCAGGGGCTGGTCCGTGGGGACGAGGACGGCGCCTTCGGGGGCGGCGCGGCCTTCGCGCTTCCAGGAGACGGCCAGCTCGCCCACCTTGGCGGCTTCGAGGATGGCGCGTCCGCCTTCGCTGCCGAGGCTTTCGACTTTCGGAACCGAGACGTCGTAATCGCCGGTGGCGGGCACGGTGGCGAGGCCGTGGCCCCGCAGGTGCGCGCCGACGCTGGCGGGCACGAGGTAGGCGTGGGGCCGCTCCACCACCGTCGTGCCGACGAAGCGGGCCAGGTAGGGCAGCGTGATGGAAGAGGGTTCGCCCTCCAGGGTGCGCGGCGTCCGGGTGAGGATGTCCACGGGGGTGGGGAAGGCCTGGAGGCCGTAGCGCACGGCGATGCGCTCCCGCGGGACCTGGCTGGCGGCCACGGTCTGCATCACGTCGTCCTTGTTCGCGGCGACGAAGCGCAGGGTCTCCAGGTTGAAGGCGTAGGCCGTGCGGACGCGCTCCTCGAAGGAGATGTAGGAGTAGCACTCCAGCAGCAGGTCCATGCGCGACGTCAGGCCGCGGTAGTTGGAGCCGAAGCGGGGATGGTGGGGATAGGTCATCCAGCCTTCCTTCACGAGGGAGGCGGGATCGGCCTCGCCGTCGGCGTCCAGCACGCGCTCGTCTTCGACGAAATTGCCGTACCAGCCGGAGTCCAGGCCATGGTTGGCCTTGAGGGCCGCGGTCACGGGGGGCAGGAGCACGTTTCGCATGTAGGCGATGGGCTCGAAGCGCCCGCTTTCCACGGTGTGGGGGATGTCGTAGGTCATGGAGAAGCGGTGCACGCTGCCGTTGGTGGCGTGGTTGTCGATGGTGAGGTCGGCGGCCCAGGGCTGGCAGACGCGGGTCTGCAGGAGGCGCATCTCGGCGCCTTCGTGGCGCAGGTAGTCCCGGTTGAGGTTGATCTTGGCGGCGTTGACGCGGGTGCCCACGCCGCTCTCGGGGCCCAATTGTCCGGTGAGCTTGGGCAGGTGGAGCCTGCGGTTGCCGGGGTCGATGGCGTCGTTGCCGTCGGGATTGAAGAGGGGCACGAGCACGAGGGTGAGGTTGGCGAGGATCTGGGCGGCGTCGAGGCCGGGCTTGTCCTCCAGGAGGTCCCGCACGAGCATCAGGCAGCCTTCCTTGCCTTCGACCTCCCCGGCGTGGATGCCGCAGATGAGGAGCACCACCGGCAGGCCGACGGCGCGGGCCTGCTCGGGGGTCTTCACGCCGTGGGCGGACACCACCAGGAGAGGCAGGTCCCGGCCGCCCGGGCTGGTGCCGAAGGAGGTGACGTGGAGCCGCGCGTCGCCCCGGGCCTGCAGGCCGGCGATGAAGGCCATGACATCGGCGTGCAGCGAGGTGAATTGGTAGGACGTGGCTTCGGCGCGGGTGAGGAGGGGCATGGGGGCTCCGGGATCCGTTGATGCTGCCACGGGTCGTCGGCGGGGCTCCCGGGAATCCCGGTAAACAGATCCGCCCCTGGGCCGTAGCTCAGGTTCAGCCCGGAGCTTCCTTGAACACGATCTTCTTCAATCAGGACCGACGTCTGCGCAACGGGTGGTGGGTGCTCATCTTCGTGCTGGTTTTCACGATCGTCCGCCTGGGGGTGGGTCCGGCGGTAAGGGGCCTGAAGGGCCTGGGAATGGCCAAGGCCTGGTTCGAGCCGGTGGCCTTCCTGCTCACGCTGGTCGTGACCTGGATCTGCACGCGGCTCCGGAAGGAACCGCTTTCCAGCGTCGGCTTCCGCCTGGACCGGCGCTGGGCGAAGGAACTGGGCTGGGGCACGGCGCTGGGCCTGGGCCAGATCGTTGTCGCGGCGGGCATGGCCTGGGCGGTGGGGGGCCTGCGCTTCGAGCTGGATCCCGCCCGCAGCCTGCAGGCCCTCGGCTACGGCTTCTACATGTTCGTCTTCGTCGCCCTCTTCGAGGAGACGCTCTTCCGGGGCTTCCTCTTCCAGCGGCTGGTGGATGGTGCCGGCGTCTGGGTGGCCCTCCTCTTCGCGGTGGGCCACTGGGGCAATCCGGGCATGGCGGGCGCGACGAAGGTCTGGGCGACGCTGGACATCGGCCTGGGGGCCGTGGCCCTGGGCCTCGCCTACTGGCGCACCCGCAGCCTGGCGCTACCCATCGGCATCCACCTGGGCTGGAACTGGGCCCAGGGCCATCTCTTCGGCTTCGGCGTGAGCGGCCTGGCCCAGACGGGCTGGCTGCGGCCAGTATTTTTGGGCAAGGCCGAATGGATCACCGGCGGCGCCTTCGGCATCGAGGCTTCGGTGTTCGGCGTGGTGGTGGATGGGCTGGCCATCCTGCTGCTGTGGAAGTGGAAGGGGTCGGTGGCCGTTCAGGCGGTGGCGCCGGAGGTTCCGGAGCTGCTTCCCGAGCACGCCTGAGGGCAAGGCCGGCCCCTGGACAGCCGCCCTGGCGGGCCCATCCTGTACACTATCCCGTACAGGAGCATTCCATGGACGCCATCACCTACACCAAGGCCCGGGCCAGCCTCGCGGAGACCATGGAACGGGTCTGCGAGGACCACGCGCCGGTCATCATCACGAAGAAGGAAGAGCACGCGGTGGTGATGATCTCCCTGGAGGACTACCGGTCCATGGAGGAGACCACCTACCTGCTGCGCAGTCCGAAGAATGCCCGGCGCCTGCTGGAAAGCATGGCCCAGTTGGAAGGGGGCGGGGGCACGGAGCGGATGCTGCCGCGCCTGCCCAAGTAGGGCTGCATGCAGCTGATCTTTTCGGATCTGGCCTGGGAGGACTACCTCCATTGGCAGGCGACGGATGCCAAGCTCCTCAAGCGCATCCACGCCCTCATCGCCGTTGCGCGGCGGCATCCCTTCGAAGGTCTCGGCAAGCCGGAACCTCTACGGCACGGTCTGGCGGGGTATTGGTCCCGCCGCATCAACGACGAGCACCGCATGGTCTACAAGGTCAGTGGGGACGCGCTGTTCATCGCGCAGCTGCGCTACCACTATTAGGGAGTTGAGCGGCCTCAACCCCATCAAGGCATGACTCGTCGCCTCTCTGAGACCGAAACTTGTATCTCACCTGGCTGTGGAGTAAGCCACAACAACCATGTAATTCAAGAAGTTGCGGTAGTAGCTTCAAATCTCCTCGCGCACGCATCTCAGAAAAGCCGCGAGTCCCCCAAAGACAATAAAAACTCATTTAAAGTTTTGAGGAATGGGATACCGCCATCTCTAATCAATAATAATATTGATTTATTTGAGTTACAGACTATTCCAATTAGAGCCCCGGCTTGATTGGATAAATTCTTCAATCGTCATCTTCGTAATATCCATCATTCCCATCCTCCCAATCATCTTCATGTTGTATTTTAATTTCATATTTCTTTAGATACTCTCCAATTTTCACCCCATGCTCAGAATATAAATCAAATGATTCTCGCTCTAAAATTGTCCAAGCATGCCTCCAAGCGTCCTTAAAATATTTTTCTTTAAAATTAATAATCATTGCATCTCTCAATGCTCCTGTAAAATTAGAGGAAGTTGAACTGATAGCGGTGACGAGCTTCTCGTTGAACAATTTATCTACCTGATCTATTGAAGAAACGCCACAAAGATGTAATTCCTCGATTAATTTATCTGGAAACTCAAGCGAAGCTTCAATAGTGTCACCTATGTGCTCCTTGAATTTATTAAATAATAATACAAATAGTGAATCCTTATTAATACTAACAGACTCCTTTCCGACCTGTTCTATTGATGCATTAATACTGTCTATTTCAGACGCGATATCGTTGAACTCTTTATCTGCCATTTCTAATAAACCAGCAAGAACCGAGAACCTACGCCGAATTCCATCTGAAATAATCCCCTTCGCCTTATAACGTCTATCATGCTCAATCTCAGCCCAAGCATGGTCAAGCAAAGTACGAATCTGAATTTCAAAAAATATTCCTTCAAATCTCTTGTTCTCTATCAATTGAGCTCGTGCATCCGAAAATTTTGTAATATAGTGGACCGATCGATAGCCAACTCGATCTACCCCTAACGCGGCGGATTTATCTATACTATGGAAGGGGTCGATTGTAAAATTTTCTTCAATGATTCTACTGACTTTTTTAACATCAGATTTAAAATATAATACAACCCTAAGCCCAATAACATCTTTTATATCTGATTTCGGATTTTTATATTTCTTCTTGTCGATTTTATTTTTAAAACTCTCAAAACTTTTTACTCTGAATACTACTCTATCAAATGGAATTACATTGGCTTGCAATAATAATTCTACAGTATTCTTTGCGGCTTGCCCCAAATCCTTGTGAAGCTGTAAATTGCTTTCATACCATGCGATTGCATCTTCGTTAATTTTTTTGGTTCTTCGCGGATCTGCGGGGTGAGTAGGTAGGCAGGGGGCCGTTCAGGCATCTTGGGCTTGTCGACAGTCCGAGATGAAAGGGGGTTCCCCTGCCTGGTTCTGAGCTTATG
>JBGASS010000133.1:0-6935 GCA_044229555.1 Holophagaceae bacterium | reverse complement strand
CTTCTCCAAGCCGCCGGCCCCGCAGAACGGGGTCGTCCAGGTCCCGGGGGGCGAGGCGACGGTGGCGCAGATCCGCAGCGCCTTCTCCCGCCAGGGCCTCCGCATCAATCTGGCCGAGGCCTCGGGTGTCCGCGCCGACGTGCTGCTGGCGGTGCGGGAGGCCCGGGCCCACGGCCTCGGCAATTCGAAGGTGGACTTCGCCCTGGTCCAAATCGCCCAGGACCTGGGCCTGGAGACGGGCCCGGGCTCCAACACGGTGAACAACCTGCGGGGAGCCATTGCGGAATTGATGAAGGCCGCGCCCCCTGTGGAAGTCCGCGTGCCGCCGGTTCCGCCCCCGGAATGGACCCGCTACTACGACGAGACCGTGAACCTCTGGCACCAGCCGGCCTTCATGTCCCTCCTCGCGGAGAAGCAGTTCCATCCCGTGAAGATCTCCTGGGAGGACATCGGGCGCTACCAGAACAGCGCCTGGGGGGACCGCATCAGCGACGTGGGCATCTGGGTGCGCCGGGAAGAGCGGGATCCGGCCAGCGCGCAGCTCGCCCTCTCCGTGCGCCGGGACTCCAACTTCCGGGACAAGGTGCTGATGGTGCCCGCCGACAAGATCAAGGTGCACCTCAAGCAGGGCAACCGCACCGTGGAGCGCACGCTCCCCGAGCGCTTGCGGGAACTGGGGCTCGCCAGCCAGCACCGGGACCGCACCGTCATCGTGTCGAACCAGTTCGCCGTGGTGCCCGTGCCCGCCCGGGGCATGCGGGGCGCGTGGAAGCCAGGAACGCCGCCCCGGGCGGCCTTCAACTTCAGCATCTTCCCCTACGGCTCCACCAATTTCGTCATCACCGACGTCATCGAGGGCAGCAGCGACGCCATCGTCGGCCCGCAACATGCGCGCGTGGAAGCCGGGAACGCCGCCCCGGGCCGCCTGCTCTATTCGTCATCACCGACGTCATCGAGGGCAGCAGCGACGCCATCGGGCCCCGGCACCCACCAGCTGCTCTACGCCAACATCAAGGGCCAGAAGGCCCCCTTCACCGCGAGCCGCGCCGAGGACCGCCAGGACCTCCTGCGCCTCGAGCGGGAGCTGAAGGCCCAGGGCATGGACGTCGACGTGCAGCGCTACTACCTCATCCAGATCCCCTCAAGCGCAACGTGCCGGGGCTCCAGACCAGCAACATGGGGACGCCGCCCCTGAACCGGGCCTTCGGGCAGCCGGTGATGGCCATGGCCGGGGGCGGGCGCCGGTGCAGTCGCCTCCGCCCGCGCCTCCTCCCGCGGCCATCGCCCAGGCCGAGGCCGCCAAGCCCATGGAAGCGGACCAGAAGGCCAAGGACGAAGCCGGTTTCACCAAGGTCGCCATCGGCCATGGCGAGGCGGAAGGCGCCTACTCCATGGGCAGCGGCTTCCAGGGCCAGCGGGCGGAGGAGCCCATCCGCGTCACCGTCGTCTACTTCGTCACGCCCACGGGGCCCGTCTCCCGCAAGGACATGGACGCCTTCACCAAGGCCTTCCAGGCCTGGGACGGGCAGGCGATCTGGGGGGGCAGCTTCGTGACGAAGGAATCGATGTAGGTTTTCCTGCTGCCTTCCAACCCTTGAGCCATTTGAATCCATCGCCCCCAAGGGGGCCGGGAGGAACCATGTCCACGCGCCGAACCGCGCTGTTCGTGACCTCGGGCATCGTCTTGACCCTGGCCGCCGGGTTTCTTCTTCTGCCGAAGGAAGCGCCCTCGCTGCCCCTGGCCAGACCACGCTGCGTCCATCGTGATGCCGGACCTTGCCGCGGAGGGGCCGGCGCGTCCTTGGCGAGCGATCCAAAGAGGAGGCGTTCTCCTCGGGGCCCGCCTCCCTCGGACTCTCCCTGGCGCCCTCGAAGCCCGGCCCGCAACATGCGGGGCGCGTGGAAGCCGGGAACGCCGCCCCGGGCCGCCTTCAACTTCAGCATCTTCCCCTACGGCTCCACCAACTTCGTCATCACCGACGTCATCGAAGGCAGCAGCGACGCCATCGTCGGCCCCGGCACCCACCAGCTGCTCTACGCCAACATCAAGGGCCAGAAGGCCCCCTTCACCGCCAGCCGCGCCGAGGACCGCCAGGACCTGCTGCGCCTGGAGCGGGAGCTCAAGGCCCAGGGCATGGACGTGGACGTGCAGCGCTACTACCTCATCCAGATCCCCCTCAAGCGCAACGTGCCGGGGCTCCAGACCAGCAACATGGGGACGCCACCCCTGGCCCGGGCCTTCGGACAGCCGATGACGGCCATGGCCGGGGGCACGGGCGCGGTGCTCTCGCCGCCGCCCGCGGCCAAGCCAGCGGCCATCGCCCAGGCCGAAGCCGCCAAGCCCATGGAAGCGGACCAGAAGGCCAAGGACGAAGCTGGCTTCACCAAGGTCGCCATCGGCCACGGGGAGGCGGAAGGCGCCTACTTCGTGGGCAGCGGCTTCCAGGGCCAGCGGGCGGAGGAGCCCATCCGCGTCACCGTCGTCTACTTCGTCACGCCCACGGGGCCCGTCTCCCGCAAGGACATGGACGCCTTCACCAAGGCCTTCCAGGCCTGGGACGGGCAGGCGATCTGGGGGGGCAGCTTCGTGACGAAGGAATCGAACTGAGGCCTGGGCCTCCCGGCCGCCCGCGATCCGTTCCCCGCGCGAGCCACCCACATCCACCGACTCGACACGGACACGATGCGTGCCCTTGGAGGAACCATGCCCAGACACCGCCTCGCCCTGTTCATCACAGCCGGAATCGTCCTGGTCCTCGCGGCCATTGTCGTGGGTGTCCATTCCCTGCGCTCGGACGCCCCCCGGGACCGGGTCTTGAAGACCCTGGGGGTTGATATGGCGTTGCAGGAAGCCGAGTCCCCGGCGCCGCCAGGCATGCGATCCAAAGAGCACGCGGTCCCGGCGGACGAGGCTTACAGCCTCGCGCCCTCCCGCGTCATCCGCACCGCGAAGCTGAGCCTGGAGGTCCAGGACTGGTCCCGCTTCGACCGCACCATGCGGGAGCTGGCGGGCCGCTATGGCTACCTCGCCTCGGCGGAGGTGAACGCCGCCGACAACGGGAAGCACCGCGCCCAGATCACCCTTCGCGTGGAGGCCTCGCGCTTCGACCGGGCCCTGCAGGATTTCAAGGCCCTCGGCGCCGTGAAAAGCGAACGCATCGGCGCCGAGGACGTCAGCCGCGCCTACACGGACCTGGAAGCCCGCCGGGCGAACAAGCGCGTGACCGCGGCGCGGCTGAGGGAGCTCATCTCGAACCGGGCCGGCAAGCTCGCGGACGTGATCCAGGCGGAGCAGGCCCTCGGCGAGGTGACGGAGGAGCTCGAGCGGCTGGACGCCCTGAAGCGCGGCTATGACAGCCAGATCGCCTATTCCACGCTGCAGGCGGAGGTCTTCGAGCCTGCCGGAAGGCCCGTCGAGCCCAGCCTGCTGAAACCCCTGAAGGACGCGCTCCTGGACACGCGCACGACCCTCATCGCCATGGCGGCCTTCGTCCTGGAGACCCTGCTGGTGCTGGCGCCCTGGGCGCTGCTGGGCTGGCTGGGATGGAGCCGCTTCCGCAAGCGCCGGGACCGCGCCGCGGCGACAACCGAGGCCGCGCCCTGAGGCCCCGATGGGGCGCGCCTACTTCTTCCCCTTCGCCGCCAGATCCAATCCCAGGGCAGCGCCCAGCAGCAGGGCCATGCCCCGCGGATGCGCGCATTCGGGATGGAGGGACACGGTGATGGGGGCGGCGTGGGTGGAGGCGGGGCGGGTGACGACGCCGAGCACGGCGCCGCCGGCGAGGGTGAAGGTGAAGGTGCCGCTCTTCCAGTCCCCCTTCATGGCGCCCAGGCGATGGCCGAAGCCGTCGAGGAAGTCGAAGCCCGCGCCCAGGGACCAGGTCTCGATGCGGGCGGTGGCGTAGAGCAGGTCGCTGGCGCCGAGGATCTCGAGGCGGCCGCCCCGCAGGAAGGCCTTCTTGCGCACGCTGAGGAGGGGCAGGGAGACGCCGGGGTCGTAGACGTTCAAGACCGTGGTGACCATGGCCTTGCCCAGCAGGGGCCGCAGGCCGTTGGAGAGGCCGGCGGATTCGTGGGCCACGATGCCGATGGGCTTCAGGTAGGTGCCGTCCAGCAGGTCGCAGCTGTCGGTCTGCGCGAGCAGGCCGGAGCGTTCCTTGATCAGGATGGAGGACTGATCCAGCAGGGTGGTCTTGGGCATGGCGTCCTAGAGTCCCTTGAAGGCCGCGGGCCGCTTCTCCAGGAAGGCGCCCATGCCTTCCTTCATGTCCTGGCTGGCGGCGAGCAGGCCGAAGAGGGCGGCCTCGAAGGCGAGGCCCTGGTCCTGGGGCATCTCCAGGCCCTGGTGGACCGCCGTGAGGGCGCTGCGCAGCGCCAGGGGGCCCCGGCTCAGGATCGTGCCCGCCAGCTTCTCCACGCCGGCCCTCAGCTCCGCCGGGGGGAAGACCCGGCTGACGAGACCCATCCGCAGGGCCTCCGCGGCGCCCACCATCTCGCCGCTCAGGATCAGGTCCAGGGCCACGCCCTTGCCCACGAGGCGGGACAGGCGCTGGGTGCCGCCGTAGCCGGGGATGATGCCCAGGGAGACTTCGGGCAGCCCGAAGCGGGCGTTCTCCGCGGCCACGCGGATGTGGCAGGCCAGGGCCAGCTCGCAACCCCCGCCCAGGGCGAAACCGTTCACCGCGGCGATCACGGGCTTGGAGAGGTCCTCGATGCGCTGGAAGACGGCCTGGCCCTTCAGGGCCTGCACCCGGGCGGAGGCGGAATCCAGGTCCTTCAGCTCCGAGATGTCCGCGCCGGCCACGAAGGCCTTCTCCCCGGCGCCGGTGAGCACCACCACGCCCACGTTCTCGTCGTGCTCCAGGCCGGCGAAGGCGCAGTCCAGCTCCTTCAGCACCTCCTGGTTCAGGGCGTTCAGCTTCTCGGGGCGCTGGAGGGTGACCCAGGCGACGCGGTGGGCGGTCTCGATGGACAGGACGGACATGGGGTCTCCGGGTCTGGAATCCATGATGCATGAAACCCGGCGCGCCTAATCCTCTTCCAGCAGGCCCAGGTGCGTCTTCAGGAAGCGCAGGGTCATCTCCCAGGCCAGGTGGGCCGCCTCGGGATGGTAGGTGGGCCGCTGGTCGCAGACTAAACTCCTCGAGAAGTACGCCGTGCGCTGCGGCGGCGGCGTGAACCACCGGCTGACGCTGGGCGACGGCGTCCTGCTCAAGGAGAACCACTTCGCCGCCGCCGGCGGCATCCGTCAGGCCGTCGAGGCCGCCCGCCTCGCCGCACCCAACCTCGTGCGCATCGAAGGAGGTGGAGCGCCTCGACCAGCTGGAGCAGTGCCTCGCCCCCGAGGACGTGGATGGGGTGCTGCTGGACAACATGGATCTGGAGACCACCCGGAAGGCCGTGGCCATTCGGAACGCCTCGGGACGGAAGCTGTTTCTCGAAGCCAGTGGCAATATGACCCTCGAGCGCGCCCGGCCCGTGGCGGAGACCGGCGTGGAGTTCATCAGCGTCGGCGCGCTGACGCATTCGGCGATGGCGGCGGATTTGAGTTTGCGGCTGGATCGGTAGGGCTGGAGCCTCCTGTTCGAAGGGTTCTCCATGGGGTTCCTCGGGCTGACAGGACTGCCACATTCGTGTGCTGCGTATTGCCTGCATCACGCAGCCAAAGGTCATCAAAGCGATCCTGGAGGGTGTGGAGCGGAAGGAGAGGCCGCCTTCGAAGGAGAGGTTCGTCCCCGAACGTGGCTGGCGAGGTAGGCCCGCGAGCCGCGGATTACGGGCGAAGCCCTGGAGGGGCTTGTGCAAGAGGTTCACGTGTAGGAACCTGCGAGACAGAAATGACTCATGCCGTCAGTTTCCGCTCCCGATCAACACCCTTACTCCGGATCCGGTGAATTGGGATTCAGGCGATTCGTTCAGCCAAGGGTGTTTGGCCTAGCAAAATGGTGTGTTTGAATTCCCTATCCACGGGCTATCAAGCGATTTAACAGGGGTAGGGATCTCTTGATACGGGGAGTCTGCCCAACGAAATCACTTGGTCATGTCACCCTAGATTGGAGGTATTTGCGTGCGCGGATTTCCCTGGATCATTCCCTGTGTGCTTACCTTGGCGGTAAGCCAACTCGGCTGTCTCCTTCCTGTGGTCCAGCGGATACCCAAAACCACGTTCCAGTGCAGAGTGATCAATAGAGCTACTGGCCAAGCCGTCCCGCGCGCGGAAGTGTTCCTCGTCCACGAAGGCCCCGGGCAACGGGAATACACCTACGGACCCTTCCTCACAAACCAGGACGGTTCCTCGACCGTCTCCCTGCCAAGCAAGTATCACTGGATGTCCGGCCCCGAGGCTTTTTTCACGGTCGGCCATACCCGTTACATCCGGGTCAGTGCTCATGGTTATGAACCCGGCTACCGGTGGGAAGACCTCATTCGGAGGGACTTTGAGCGGGATTCGCCAATCACAATCACGGTTCAGCCGTTCCTGAACAACCACGGCGGTGGCGTCGTACTGGAATACAGGCCCGAGGAAGATCGGTACTTCTTAACGTTACGAATGGTGGATGGGCCCCTTGCAGGAAGAACCGAATCGATCAAAGTGATGCCCTCGAAATTTTTGAAGGTGTCGGTGTGAACGAAGCTCTACCTGAGAACCGACCTGGAAACCTTGAGGCGCAAGGACAAGGAGCGCAAAGTGTTAGCGCATTCAGTGGATTCGGTGTTCCGCGAAGGGTTTCCTGAGGAGCCTTACACCCCGTCAACTGATTCGGAGCCTCCGTCCATCCCCCTGCCCTGAACCTCATGGCTCGCCGCGCCCGGGCGGGGCAGCCCCGGTCGGCCAACGGACTCCCTCCGCTACCCCTTCCGGCTGGGTCCTTTCCTTCCTCTCCTTCATGCACACCTCTCAGGGGATTGTCCCCAAATGAGTGTCCAATGAAATG
>JBGASS010000132.1:0-6815 GCA_044229555.1 Holophagaceae bacterium | reverse complement strand
CGTCGCCCGCTACGGCGCGCCCGCCCTGCCGAAGCCCGACGGAGCCCTCCACGACTGGGAGATCCTCGAACGCCTCGCCATGGCCCTCGCCCAGAAGCTCGGCAAGGCGCCGAAGCCCTCCCTGCCGCCCCGCGCGTTCATCGAGGCCGGCCTGCGGCGCGGGCCCTACGGCCAAGGCAGCCCGGAGGAGCTCTCGCTGGAAAAGCTGGAGGCCAACCCCCACGGCCTCGACCTCGGCCCCCTCGCGCCCAGCTTCCCGGAGCGCCTCATGACGGAGGACCGGCGCATCCATTGCGCGCCCCCGCAACTGCTGGAAGCCTTGGCCCGGGCCCAGAGCGAATTGCTTGCCGAAGCACCCGTTGATCAGCTCCTCCTCATCGGCCGCCGCCACCTGCGCAGCAACAATTCCTGGATGCACAACTACGACCGGCTCGTGCGCGGCAAGGACCGCAGCGCCCTGCTGGCCCATCCCGACGACCTGGCGCGGCTCGGCATCGCGCCCGGCGAGCAAACCAAAGTGACCTCACGCTGCGGCGAAGTGCGGATCGCCGTCGAGGCGACGGAGGACATCATGCCCGGCGTGGTGAGCCTGCCCCACGGCTGGGGGCATCACCGCCCGGGAATCCTCGCAAAGATCGCAGCTCAGCATTCAGGCGTCAGCGCGAACGATTTGACGGATGAGCTGGAAGTGGATGCGGTGAGCGGGAATGCAGCGCTGAATGGGGTAGTGGTGAAGATTCAGAGACCGGACTATTTAACAAGTTAGATGAAATTACACAGCGAATGAGTGGAGCAGATGGAGCCTACCCCTGAAGATAAAATGCAAGTTATTGGCGACCGCCTTTGGCCATATGTATCACTGCTGCTTTTTCTCCCGACACCCGAATCGCGCAATGATCAAGTTCTTGCAAGCGCCACGATCTCGTTCATCGATACCGGTTCAGCTCAACTCGCGGTGACATGTGCACATGTGTATTCGGAATTTATAGAGATTAAACACACTTACCCAGATGCCGCTCTAGCCATTTCTGGCCGCAATGGGACGCCCCCATCTCTATTGCTCGATCCACAACCGATAGAACTAGTGGCCTCAAGCGTCTATGACGTCGTGGCAATCCGATTGAGTGACCCAGAATCGGTTCTCCAAGCGGGAAAGAAATTCATCAATGGTGAGTCCTGGCCGCCGAGTCCCGTGGCGGCGGGTGAACGTGTCGCATTCGTTGGATACCCAGGAATACATAGAATGCCGAGCGATCGTGGCCTTGAAGCATTCCCATCTGTTTTCTGCGAATTTGCAACGAGTGTGAATGATCGGAACATCCTAATTGTCGATGAGTACAATTCTCGCGTGGCTTACCAAGGGGCCCCTAACATCAAGCCACTAAATGATCTTCGTGGAATGAGCGGAAGCTTGCTATGTGCGATCAGTGACAGAGTTGAGATCCGTCCAGTTGGAATCGTCTACGAAGTAAGCCATGAGACCCGACGAGAGGGTTACCGCTCGAGCATTTTCAGTACTCACCTGAAATATCTGAAAGCAGATGGAACCATCGATCACCTCGCACTCCCGTATTAACCTCCAAATTTTTTTGGGTGAAGGTCGTCGTCAATGGCGCGATGCATTGGACGCTCACTCCCTATCTCACCCCATCCATTCCCGCCACAACCCATGGAAATGCGCGACGCCGTTCTCCCGCGCTTCGCAGATCCGCGGATTGTCGTAGGTCCTGGAGCCCAGCCCCCGCTGCACGGCCTCGCAGAGGGCGATGTCCTCGGCCTGGACCAGGTCGCTGAAGGCGAAGTTGGCCTCGAACTTCGCATCCCAGTCCTCCGGCAGGGGATCGGGCGCGAACCATTCGAAGCGCACGCGGCAGCGGCCGGGGCCAAGGGGCAGGACGGCGTTGAGCTGCACGTGGTCGGGGTAGAGGTTCAACATGAGGTTGGGGAACATCCACCAGTAGCGGGCTTCCGCCTCCTGGCCCTCGGCGAGGTCCCGGTGGTACAGCGTGCCCGCGGCCTTCACCGGCGCGTGCTGGCGGCTGACGAGGCGGAAGGTCTCGACCCGGTAGGCGCCGTAGTCGATCTGCCGGTTCAGCTCCGGGTGGGCCACGGGGATGTGGTAGCCCTCGAGGTAGTTGTCCACGTAGACCTTCCAGTCGCAGGCCAGCAGGTAGTCGTGGCGGCGGAAGAAGCGCCAGCCCGGGGTGCGCGCCACCAGGGGATCGGCGCCCACCGGATCGAAGGCCACCGCGAGACCCGGCGCCGCATCGTCCAGGCAGACGAACACGAAGGGGCCGAAGGCCTCCGCGCGGAACTCCGGCAGGCAGACCTGGCTCCGGTCCAGGTCCGGCATCTCCGGCGCGCCGAGGAGGCGACCGTCCAGGCCGTAGGTCCAGCCGTGGTACGCGCAGCGCAGGGCCTTCGCGCAGCCCTTCCCCCCCGCCACGCGCCCCGCCCGGTGCCTGCAGACCGCAGAAAAGGCCCGAAGCCTCCCGCCCTCGTTCACCGCCACGACGGGCTCGCCGGCCACTTCGCAGGAGAAGTAGGAGCCCGAGGCCGCCAGGTCCTCGAGGGCCCCGGCGTACTGCCAGCTGCGGCCGAAGATCCGCGCCACCTCAGCGGGCAGCGTCGCCGGATCCGTGTACGCCGTGGGCTCCAGTAGCTTCACGGCGCCAGTTCCCGGTGGGTGGTGGTGGCCTTCGACACGGTGCCTTCGAGGCGCCCGTGGAGCAGTTCCACCAGGGCCACGCTGCGGTGCTGGCCGCCGGTGCAGCCGATGGCCACCGTGTGGTAGGCGCGGCCCTCCTGCTCCAGGAGGGGCAGGCTCCAGCGGATCCAGGCCTCGGCGCGGTCGAGGAAGGCGCGGAAGTCCGCGTTGGCCAGTAGGAAGTCCCGCACCGGGGCGTCGCGGCCCGTGAGGGGCTTCAGCTCGGGCACGTAGAAGGGATTGGGCAGGAAGCGGGCGTCCAGCACCACGTCGGCGTCCGGGGGCAGGCCCCGCTTGAAGCCGAAGGACATGAGGCGCAGGCAGAGGCCGCCTTCCGGCAGGTCCGGCAGCAGGCTGCGCAGGCGCTGGCGCATCTCCGCGAGGCTCAGGGTGCTGGTGTCGATGACGAGGCCCGCCTCCGCCCGCACCGGCGCCAGCAGGGCCCGCTCCCGCTGCAGGCCCGCCGCCACGCCCTCGTCGCCGGCGAGGGGATGGGGCCGGCGGGTCTCGGAGAAGCGCCGCAGCAGGGCCTCCTCGCTGGCCTCCACGAAGAGCAGCTCGCAGTGGAGGCCCCGCTCCCGCAGCCGGGCCAGGAGGGGGCTGATTTCCTCCGGGAATTCCCGGTGGCGGCCGTCCATCCCCACCGCCAGGCGCGTGCGCGCCGGGTTCAGCTTGCGCTCCAGGTCCAGCAGGGGCTCCAGCAGGCGCGCCGGGACGTTGTCGAGGGCCATGCAGCCCATGTCCTCCAGCGCCCCCAGCACCGAGCGGCGGCCGGCCCCGGACAGCCCTGTGACGACGATGAGGTCCATGCCGTCGAGGCTATCAGGCTCCAGGCCAGGCCGTCAGGCCCGGGACCAGGCCTTCAGTCCCTCTGGTGCAGGTGCGCGTGCAGCTCCTGGGCCAGGCCCTCCATCCCGGCGAAGAAGCGGAGCGGCGGGTGGACGGCGCCTTCCCGGGGGATGATCTGGAGGGTCCAGAGCCCGAGCAGGCGGCCGAAGAGGCTGGTGTCCAGGCGCAGCTCGGCGATGGCGGCGGCGTCCAGCTCGCAGGTGCCCAGCAGCGTCCGGAAGGGCAGCGCCAGCTTCCAGCTGACGCCCCGCGAGGCACCGACGCGCACCCAGGAACCGGCCACGTAGCGCAGGGCGAAGAGGAAGGGGGGCAGCCACAGGAACCAGGCCAGGAAGGCCAGCCGGTGCAAAGCGGGCCACAGCAGGGCCGTGGTGACCGAGGCCAGGAGCGCGACGCCCACCAGCAGCCGCTTGGAGGGCTGGAGGTGGCGGTCGGGCAGGACGGGCTTCATGGGATGGGGAGGACGGCGCCCCTCAGCCCTTCCAGCCGCTGGGGCCCTCGTCCTCGTCGTCCACGCCGCCCACGTTGAAGCGCAGGACGCGTTGGACGCCCTCGCCGCTGTCCACGTTCACGAGGGCGCCCTGCTCGTCGGGGCCCAGCTCGTAGACGTTCTGGGGCTCGCGGAAGAAGTCCTCGTCGGGCACGTAGGCCGGCTGGGGCTCCACGCGGTAGAGGTAGCTGACGATCTCGTCCTCGTAGCCGAAGCGCATCTGCTCGAAGTACTCGAAGCTCTCGCGCTTGTACTCGATGAGGGGGTCCTTCTGGCCGTAGCCGCGGAAGCCGATGGCCTCCTTCAGGTGGTCCATGACCAGGAGGTGGCGCTTCCAGGCCGAATCGATGACCTGCAGGATGGCCACGCGCTCGTGCCAGCGCAGCACGTCCTCGTTGCCGAGGCGGGCCTCCTTGTCCAGGTAGGCCTCCTTCACGTGCGCCTGCAGGGCCGCGGAAGCCTCGTGCGTCGGCATGGCGGCGATGGCGTCCACCGCGTCGCCGTGCATGGCGTAGAGCTGCTCCACGCGCTCCTTGAAGCCTTCGGCGTCGCGCTCGCCCTTCTCCGGCAGGTAGTCGAAGACCAGGCCCTCGGCGATCTCCGAGCTGATCTGCAACACGTAGTCCTTGGTGTTGCCCTTCAGGATCTCCGTGCGCAGGTTGTAGAAGAAGATGCGCTGCTTGTTCATCACGTCGTCGTATTCGAGCAGGTGCTTGCGGATCTCGAAGTGCTGGGTCTCGACGCGCTTCTGGCTCTTCTCGATGGCGTTCGCCACCATGCGGCTCTCGATGGGCTCGTCGTCGTTGAGGCCCAGGGTGCTCATGAGGGTCTTCATGCGGTCGCCGCCGAAGACGCGCATCAGGTCGTCCTCCAGGCTCAGGTAGAAGCGGCTGGAGCCGGGATCGCCCTGGCGGCCGGCCCGGCCGCGGAGCTGGTTGTCGATGCGGCGGCTCTCGTTGCGCTCGGTGCCCAGGATGTGCAGGCCGCCGGCGGCGATGACGAGGGGCTTCTCCGCCTCGGTCTGGCGGGACATCTCGGCCACGAGGACGGCGAATTCCGGCGTCTCCATGCCCTGGTCGTCGTAGAGCTCGATGCCCTGCTTCTTCGCCTCGAGCCTCGCGAGGCCCTCGGGATTGCCGCCCAGCACGATGTCCGTGCCGCGGCCCGCCATGTTGGTGGCGATGGTGACGGCACCCTTGCGGCCGGCCTGGGCGATGATCTCGGCCTCGCGCTCGTGGTGCTTGGCGTTCAGCACCACGTGGGGTACGCCCGCGGCCTTCAGGCTCTCGCTCACCATCTCGCTGCTCTCGATGCTGGCGGTGCCGACGAGGATGGGCTGGCCCTTGGCGTGCAGCTCCTTGATCTCCTCGATGACGGCCTTCTTCTTGCCCTTGGCGGTGGCGTAGACCACGTCGGCGTAGTCCCGGCGGACCATGGGCATGTTGGTGGGGACCACCACCACGTCCAGCTTGTAGATCTGGTGCAGCTCGGCGGCCTCGGTCTCGGCGGTGCCGGTCATGCCCGCGAGCTTCTGGTACATGCGGAAGAAGTTCTGGAAGGTCACGGTGGCCAGGGTCTGGTTCTCCGCGTTGACCTCCACGCCTTCCTTGGCCTCGATGGCCTGGTGCAGGCCGTTGGACCAGCGGCGGCCCGGCATCAGGCGGCCCGTGAACTCGTCCACGATGACGACCTCCATGCCCCGGCCGTCCTCCTTCTCCTTGACCATGTACTCCACGTCCAGCTTGTAGAGGTTGTGGGCGAGGAGGGCCTGGTTCAGCCCGTGGAGCATCTCGATGGCGCCGGGATCGTAGAGGTTGGGCACGCCCATCAGCTCCTCGGCGTGGCGGATGCCCTCGTCGGTGAGCATGACCTGGCGGTCCTTCTCGTCCACCTTGAAGTCCACGTCCTTCTTGAGCTTGGGGACCACCGCATCGATGCGGAAGTACTTGGAGGTGTCCTCCTCGCTGCTGCCCGCGATGATGAGGGGCGTGCGGGCCTCGTCGATGAGGATGGAGTCCACCTCGTCCACGATGGCGTACACGAAGCCGCGCTGGGTGAACTCCGCCAGGTCCCACTTCATGTTGTCGCGCAGGTAGTCGAAGCCCAGCTCGTTGTTGGTGGCGTAGGTGATGTCGCAGGCGTAGGCGGCGCGGCGCTGGTCGTCGTCGAGTCCGTGCTGGATGATGCCGACGGAGAGCCCCAGCCAGTGGTAGAGGCGGCCCATCCACTCGGCGTCGCGGCGGGCGAGGTAGTCGTTCACCGTCACGAGGGTCGCGCCCTTGCCCGCGAGCGCGTTCAGGTAGAGCGGGAGCGTCGCGGTGAGGGTCTTGCCCTCGCCGGTGCGCATCTCGGCCACCTTGCCCTCGTGGAGCACCATGCCGCCGATGAGCTGCACGTCGAAGTGGCGCATCTTGAGCACGCGGCGGGAGGCTTCCCGGGCCACGGCGAAGGCCTCCGGCAGGATGTCGTCGAGGGTGGCGCCGCCCGCCAGCTTCTCCTTGAGGTAGGGCGTCTTGGCCTTCAGCTGGTCGTCGCTGAGCTCCCGGATCGACGGTTCCAGGGCGTTGATGCCCTGGACCTTGGCCCACAGGCGCTTCAGCTCCCGGTCGTTCTTGGAGCCGATGATCTTCTTCAGGACGCTATCGAGCATGGGGATTCCTACGGCCGTAAACCTCTTAGTGTATCGGGCAAGGCCCGGGTTTCCCAGCAGGGAAAGCCCGGCGCCCGCCCGGCTTTCTCCAACTTTCGCTTCAGGAACCGGGGCCCAGC
>JBGASS010000131.1:0-6819 GCA_044229555.1 Holophagaceae bacterium | reverse complement strand
GGGACGTGGAGGCCCTCCAGGACGCGTCCAACCGGGCCCTGGAGCTGACCCAGCGCCTCATGGCCCTGGGCCACCAGGGCGAGGACTGCGTCTTCGACCTGACGGAGCGCACCCAGAGCCTGGTGAACCTGCTGCGGGCCGCCCTGCCCCGCACCGTGCGCCTGGAGCACGAGGCGGAGCCCGTGCGGCTGCTGCTGAAGGGGGATCCCGCCGCCCTGGACCAGATGGTGGTGAACCTGGTGATGAACGCCCGGGACGCCCTGCCGGAGATGCACGGCCTCATCCGGGTGGAGACGGGCCTGGAAGTGGCCGCGCACGTCCACCCGCGGGCCAGCCTGCGGATCCAGGACACGGGCCACGGCATGTCCGAGGAGGTGCAGGGGCAGCTCTTCACGCCCTTCTTCAGCACCAAGGCGCCGGGAGAGGGCACGGGCCTGGGCCTGGCCTCCCTCCGGCGCACCCTGCACGCCTTCGGCGGCACCGTGGACGTGGTGAGCGCGCCGGGGCGGGGGAGCACCTTCCTGCTGCACCTGCCCCTGGACCAGCCCGCCTGATCCCGCGCGAGAGCTTGGCATCGCCGAGGGATTTGATAGGGTGAAGGGTTCGCCGGAGTGTTCATGTTCCCCGCCTTCACCGAAGACCAGCTGGCCATCCGCGACGCCGCGCGGGATTTCGCGATCAACGAGATCGAGCCCGGCGCCATGGCCCGGGACCACGCCGCCGAGTTCCCCGCCGACATCATCCGCCAGCTCGGCGAGATGGGTTTCATGGGCATGACCGTGCCGGAAGCCTATGGCGGCGCCGGCGTGGACTACCTCAGCTACATCCTCGCCCTCGAGGAGATCGCCAAGGTGGACGCCTCCGTGGCGGTGACCATGAGCGTGAACAACTCCGTGGCCTGCGCGCCCATCCTCGTCTTCGGGACGGAGGCCCAGAAGACCAAGTACCTCCGACCCCTCGCGTCGGGGGAGGTCCTGGGTGGCTTCATGCTCACGGAGCCCGACGCCGGCTCCGACGCGGCGGCCCTGAAGTGCAAGGCCACGAAGGTGGACGGTGGCTGGAAGCTGAACGGCGCGAAGGCCTGGATCACCAACGGCGGCGTCGGGAAGTACTTCGTCACCATGGCCATCACCCATCCCGAGCTGGGCAAGAAGGGCATCAGCGCCTTCGTCCTCGACGCCGACCAGCCCGGCGTCCACATGGCCAAGCCCGAGGAGAAGATGGGCCTGCGCTCCTCCAAGACCGTCATGGTCACCCTGGAGGACGCCTTCGTGGCGGACGGCGACCTGCTCGGCAACACCGGCGACGGCCTGAAGGTGGCCCTGCACGGCCTCGACGGCGGCCGCATCGGCATCGCCGCCCAGTCCGTGGGGATCGCCCAGCGGGCCCTGGACGAATCCATCGCCTACGCGAAAACCCGCCACTCCTTCGGCAAGCCCATCGGCGAGCACCAGGCCATCCAGGTCTACCTGGCGGAAATGGAAGCGCGGCTGCAGGCCTCCCGCCTCCTCGTCTACAAGGCGGCGATCATGCGCAACGAGGGCCAGCCCTGCACCCTGGAGGCCGCCACCGCCAAACTCTTCGCCACGGAGAGCGCCGTGTGGGTCTGCGACCGGGCCGTGCAGATCTTCGGCGGCTACGGCTACTCCCGGGAGTACGTGGTGGAGCGCCTCTACCGCGACGTGCGCGTGACCACCATCTATGAAGGCACCACGGAGATCCAGCGCATCGTGATCGCCCGCGCCCTGCTCAAGTAGAACCAGGGGACGCATCACCCAGGCCCGGCCCGGACGATGCGTGGGGGAGCACGAGGGGAGGCCTCGCTTGCACGGCTTCAGGGGTCGCAGGGCGACCGGGCGGTCCCCCCTCGTGGGTATCGGCCTGCAGGGCCCGGGACTGGCCCAGGATCAACTGGAACAGGTCCTCCACCGCCCGGGGGTCCAGCCCCCGGTCCTCGGCCCAGCGCCGGCGTTCCGCCAGCACCCGCGCCTCCCGTTCGGCATCCCGGACGCCCACCCCGAGCCTCTCCTTCGAGCGGGCCGCCCGCAGGGCGAGGCGGGCCCGGCGCTCCAAGAGGGCCAGCAACTCCCGGTCCACCGCGTCGATGAGGTCGCGGGTATCCCGCAGGTCCTCCGCCGGGAGGACCGGGGACGCGATGTCGAGCTTCGCCCCGATCGCGGTGCCGGCGCCTTCGGCCTCCTCCTCCAGGGCGCGGTCCACGGACTGGAGGGCGCCCAGCAGGCGCCGCCGCGCCGCCGGGGCGTACGGGTTCTCGAGCTGGAGGGCCCGGAAGAGGTGGCCGGCGTCGCTGCGGACCAGGGCGATGCTCCGCGCCAGGGCCTGGAAACTGGGGGGCGGAGCCTCGACCCCCTCCCCCGCCCCGGCGTCCAGCAGCCCCTTGGCCACGAAGAAGGCCAGGGCATGGGTCCGCGCCATGGCCCGGTCATGGGTGTGGGGATCCTGGTCCACCACCTCGCAGCCTAGGTCCAGGTAGAAGCGGCGCGCCTCCTGCACGGCGGCGGGATGGCGCGGATTCGGACAGACCACCACGTGCAGGGGACGCTCCGCCTGGGCGAGGCTGACCGGACCGAAAAGCGGGTGGGTGGCCACCCAGGGGCAGGCATCCCCCAGTTCCGCGTCCAGGACCTCGGTGGGCCGGACCTTCACGCTTCCCACGTCCATCACCCAGTGCCCGGCGCGGAGATGAGGCCGAAGCCCGGCCACGACCTCCTGGAGCAGCGGCACCGGCGTCGCGAGCACGAGCAGGTCCGATCGCGTCAGGAGCTCCTCGAGGCCCCTGCAGCGCCAGGGCTCCGGTGCCTGCCGATGCGGATCGAAGGCCGCCACCCCATGCCCCTGATCGCTGCATAGCCCGGCGAGGGCGGTTCCGAAGCGGCCGAAACCGAGGATTCCGACCCGCATCGTGGCACCTCCGGGATGTTGGGATCCGGACCAGCCTAACCCGATCCGGTGCGAGGCTCCGACGCCCCCCGGCGGCAGAACCCCAGTCCACCGGTCCGGAAGGACCGTTCGCCGAGTTTTTCAACGGCCGATGAATCTGCCCTTGTCCTCATGGCGCGAGGTAGGCATTCTGCGGGGGTGACGGCAGGCCCTTTCTAAACCGTCCCTGGCCGCGTAGCGTAGGCCTTCCGTCCCAGGACAGGTCTTTTCGAATCAAAGGAGTGACGATGGCATTCACCCGCGCGATCCCCTCGCTGCTCGTCTGCTATGGCCTGGTGGCCGGTTCCCCGGCGCCGGACGGCCCCAAGCGGATCAGCCTCCAGGAGGCCATCCAGACGTCGCTTGAAAACAACCTCCAGGTCCAGGTGGCCAAGGAAACGCGGGAAGCCACCCGGGCCAACGTCCTGGTGAACGCCGGCAGCTTCGACTGGAACCTCACCAGCAGCCTCAGCTTCAGCCGCACCGAGGACCTGTCCCGCTTCGACAAGACCAGTTTCCTGAAGTCCTCGGAGAGCACCTCGACCTCCCGGAACTTCACCCTCGGCGTCTCGAAGCTCTTCGGCTTCGGTGGCAACCTCAGCGTCAACTACAAGCCGAACTACTTCTCCAGCCGTTCGACCGTGGAGTACAACGCCGCCCAGGCCGCCGCCACGAGCGTCACGCCCTTCCCCTACGACGGAAACCTCAGCGCCACCTTCACCCAGCCCCTGCTCAAGGGGTTCGGCCGGGACACCACGGAGAGCCTGCTCATCGTCGCCCGCAAGGGCGCCCAGCAGGCCGACCTGACCTTCCAGAAATCCATCATCGATCTTGTGGCGAGCACCGAATCCCTCTACTGGGACGTCGTGTACGCGCAGCGGAACCTGGACAACAAGAAGCAGGCCCTGTCCCTGGCCCAGAAACAGCTCAAGGAGAATCAGATCCGGGTGCAGGTCGGCACCCTCGCGCCCATCGAAGTCACTTCCGCCGAGGCCTCCGTGGCCCTCAAGGATCAGGAGATCATCGCCGCCGAGGCCCAGTGGCAGAATGCAAAGGACGCCCTGATCCGCGCCCTCTACCCCAGCAGCGAACGGCCTTCGGGGCTTGAGCTCACGGACGCCCCCGGCATCAAGCCCGTCGACATGGACGAAGCGGCGGCGGAACGGCTGGCCCTGGAGCGCCGAGTGGAGCTGAAGAACGCCCGCCTCGACCTGGAGAGCAAGCAGGTCCTCGAGGCCGCCGCACGGAACCGCCTCAAGCCTCAGCTGGACCTGGCCGTGGGCTACAGCGGCGCATCTTCCTCCCGTGACAACTACAGCGGCGTGCAGTCCGACCTTTTCGGTTCGAAGTACCCGGGCTACAACGCCAGCCTGACCTTCGCCATGCCCATCGCGAACCGGGCGGCGAAGGGCAGCGAGAACCAGGCCCGGGCCAACCGCCGCGGCAGCGAGCTGAGCCTGCGGGACCTGGAGCTGGGCATCGTCCTGGAAGTCCGCACGGCCCTGCGCACCCTCGACGCCAACGAGAAGGGCGTGAAGGCCGCCGAGAAGACCCGCATCTTCCGCGAGCGGAACCTCCAGGCCGAACAGAAGAAGTTCGAGAACGGCATGAGCACCAACTTCTTCGTGCTGCAGCGCCAGGACGAGCTGGACCAGGCGCGCTCCACCGAGCTCCAGGCGCAGATCGCCTACGCGAAGGCGGTCACCAGCCTCGAGAAGGCCGTCGGCAACCTGCTGGAAGCGCGGAAGCTCGAGATCCGCTGAGCCCCTTCCATCGCGCTGACCCGAAAGGCCCCCACGGGGGCCTTTTCGCGTTCCATCTGGGGCCGTCTGGTTCCTGGATGGGGTCCAGAAACCAGACGCCCCATCCGCGCGATTTCCCCAGGTGAGGTCGGATCGGGAACACGACCTCCGGCAACGTGGCCATCCCCTCCGCGGCGGGAGGCGCCGACCGTTCCCGAGCGCCGGGGCTGCGGCTGGCCCGAGGCGAGGGTGCAGGGGCCGCCGATGCGCGGGAACCACGGCGCCAGGACGGTGGCGTCCGCCGTGATCGGCTCGGGGATTGCCTCCGGTTTCGAGTCCCGGCGAAGCCCATGGATCCCTCGCAGTTCACGCCCTCCGAATGCAGCTCCGAACCGGCGCCGCCCGACTTCCAGCTGCTCTTCGAATCGGCGCCGGACCTCTACCTCGCGCTGAGGTCCGATCTCACCATCGTGGCGGTGAGCGAGCCCTACCTCCGGGCGACCATGACGGAACGGGAGGCCATCGTCGGGCGGGGCTTGTTCGACGTCTTTCCCGACAATCCGGAGGATCCCGTCGCCACGGGAGCCCGGAACCTGTCGGTCTCTCTGCGGCGGGTGCTCCGGGAACGGCGCCCGGACTCCATGGCGATCCAGAAGTACGACATGCGGAAGCCCGAAGCTGAGGGAGGCGGCTTCGAGGAGAGGCACTGGAGCCCCGTAAACACCCCCGTGTTCGGGCCGGATGGAGAGGTCGCCTACATCATCCACCGGGTGGAGGACGTGACGGACTTCCTCCGCCTGACCGAGCGCGGGATGGAGCAGGCCCAGCTGGCTTCCGAGCTGCGGGACCGGGCGGAGCGCATGGAATCCGAGATCTTCCTCCGGGCCATGGAGGTGCAGGAGGCCAACCGGCGCCTGGAGGCCCTGAACCTGGAGCTGAACCAGGCCATGGCGGAGCTTCGGGAGAGCGAGGCCGCGGCCCAGGCCGCCAACATCGCCAAATCGACCTTCCTGGCGGCCATGAGCCATGAGGTGCGCACCCCCCTCATCGGCATCACCGGCATGCTGGAAATCCTCGCCCTGACCCGCCTGGACGGTGAACAGCGGAAGGTCCTGAGCATCATGGATCATTCCGCGAACAGCCTGCTCCGGATCATCGGCGGCATCCTCGACGTCTCGAAGATCGAAGCGGGAAAACTGGAGCTGGCGCCGGAGACCTTTTCCCTGCCCGCCCTCATCGACGAGGCGGGCCAAGCCTTCTCCCGCGCGGCTTCCAGCAAGGGCCTCCGGTTCATCCAGGAGGTGGACCCCCGGATCGCCGCGGCCCACGTGGCCGATCCCCTGAGGCTCCGGCAGATCCTGAACAACTTCCTGAGCAACGCGCTGAAGTTCACGGAGCGGGGCTCCGTGGCCCTGCGGGTCCGCCTCCTCGCGTCGGCCCAGAGGACGGACCGGCTGGAATTCGAAGTGCAGGACACCGGCATCGGGATTCCCGAGCCGGAACAGGCCCGGCTCTTCCAGGCCTTCGCCCAGGCGGAGACTACCACCAGCCGGCGCTTCGGAGGCACCGGCCTCGGCCTGGTCATCTCCAGGAAACTGGCGGAGCTGATGCGCGGAACCCTGGCGCTGAGGAGCGCCGCCGGGAAGGGCACCACCCTGACCTTTGTCGTGGATCTCCCCCACGGCGATCCGAAGGACATCCCGGCCTTCGAATGCGCCGTGACCGCCCCGCCCCCTGGAGGCTACGGTCCCGCGCCCACCCCCGAGGAGGCGGCCCGCGCGGGCACGCTGATCCTGCTGGTGGAGGACCACCCCATCAACCGCACGGTGCTAACCCACCAGCTCAACCAGGCCGGCTTCGCCCTGGAGGTGGCGGTGGACGGCGGGGAGGGACTCCGGAAGTGGGAGACGGGCCGCCACGCCCTCGTCCTGACGGACCTCCACATGCCCCGCATGGACGGGTACGAACTCACCCAGGCCATCCGCGCGGCGGAGGAGAGCCGGGGCCTGCCGCGCACGCCGATCCTCGCCCTCACCGCCAACGCGCTGAAAGACGAGGCGGAGCGCTGCCTGGCCGCGGGCATGGACGACTACCTCATCAAGCCCATGAGCATCCCCGCCCTGGCCCTGAAGGTGCG
>JBGASS010000130.1:0-6849 GCA_044229555.1 Holophagaceae bacterium | reverse complement strand
GGTGCCCAGGACGCCTTCCAGCTTGAGCTTGAACTCGCCCACGTTGGTGGCGCGCTTGAGGGCCTCCTCCTCGGTGATCAGGCCCTCCTTCAGGAGGAAGAAGAGGCTCTGGTCGAAGGTCTGCATGCCGTACTGGCTGGTGCCGCCCTGGATGACGTCCTTCAGGCCCTTGGTGCGGTCCTTGTCCTCGATGCAGGTGCGCACGGTCTCGGTGGCCACCAGGACCTCCACCGCCGGCACCCGGCCCTGGCCGTCGGCCCGGGGCACGAGGCGCTGGGAGATGATGCCCTTGAGCACCGCGCTGAGCTGCAGGCGGATCTGCTTCTGATGGTGGGGCGGGAACACGGAGATGATGCGGTTGATGGTCTCCGTGGCGTCCAGGGTGTGCAGGGTGGAGAAGACCAGGTGGCCGGTCTCCGCGGCGTGGATGGCGGTCTCGATGGTCTCGAAGTCGCGCATCTCGCCCACGAGGATGACGTCCGGGTCCTGGCGGAGGGCGGCGCGGAGCGCGGTGGCGAAGGACGAGCAGTCCGCGCCCACCTCGCGCTGGTTGATGATGCTCTGGTTGTCCCGGTGCAGGTACTCGATGGGGTCCTCGATGGTGAGGATGTGCTCGATGCGGGTGGCGTTGATGAGGTCGATCATGGCCGCCAGGGTCGTGGACTTGCCCGAGCCCGTGGTGCCCGTCACCAGCACCATGCCGCGCTGCTCCTCGCAGATCTTGGCCAGCACGCGGGGCAGCATCAGGTCCTCGATGCTGTAGATGCGCCGGGGAATGACGCGGAGCACCATGCCCACGGTGCCGCGCTGGTTGAAGATGTTGCAGCGGAAGCGGCCCAGGGCCGGCACCGAGTAGGCGAGGTCGGCGTCCAGCTGCTCCTTGAACTTCGCCTTCTGCCGGTCCGTGGCCATGATGCTGTAGGCCATGGCGATGGTGTCCTCCTGCACCAGCCGCTTGAACTGGGTCAGGGGCGTGAGGCGGCCCTTGATGCGGGCGATGGGGTAGTTGCCGACCTTGAGGTGGAGGTCGGAGGCGCCCAGCTCGCAGGTGGTGGTGAGCAATTCATTGATATGCATGGGGTCTCCCGGGGGCCGGGCGGAAGTTGAGGGTGCCCATCATCTTAGACCCCGGGGCACGGAAGGGAAGGGGAAGGGCGGGGGATCGGTAATTCACCTTCGCGAATCCGGCCGGCCCTGGTAAAATCGAAGGTTCTGCCGGGAGCCGGTCCAAGCGAACCCCTTCCGTCGGCTTGCCGAGAGTCGTCCCATGCAGCCTGAGGCCCCCATGACCCCGATCAACAAGATCCGCAACATAGCCATCATCGCCCACGTCGACCACGGCAAGACCACCCTGGTGGACGCCATGTTCAAGGGCGCCCACATGTTCCGGGACAACCAGAAGGTCCAGGAGCGGGCCATGGACTCCAACGACCAGGAGCGCGAGCGCGGCATCACCATCCTGGCCAAGACCACGTCCATCCACTGGGCCGGCCACCGCTTCAACATCGTGGACACGCCCGGCCACGCCGACTTTGGAGGGGAGGTCGAGCGCGTCCTCTCCATGGTGGATTCCGTGCTGCTGGTGGTGGACGCCTTCGACGGCCCCATGCCCCAGACCAAGTTCGTCACCCGCAAGGCCCTGGAGCTGGGCCTGAAGCCCATCGTGGTCATCAACAAGGTGGACCGCCCGGGCGCGCGGCCCCAGTTCGCCCATGACGCGGTCTTCGAGCTGTTCATGGAGCTGGGAGCCACGGACGCCCAGCTGGACTTCCCCACGGTCTACGCGAGCGCCAAGCTGGGCTACGCCATGATGGACGTCAACGACAACAGCGAGACCCTGGACCCCCTCTTCGACACCATCTCCAAGTACTGCCCGCCCCCCAGCGGGAACCCCGACGCGCCCCTCCAGATGCTGGTCACCCTCATGGACTACAGCGACTTCGTGGGCCAGATCGGCATCGGGCGCATCTTCAACGGCCGCATCAAGGTGGGCGAGGCCGTCGCCCTGGTGAAGCGGGACGGCACCCTCCAGAACCACAAGGTCACCCAGCTCTACGGCTTCGAAGGCCTCACCCGCGTGCCCCAGACCGAGGCGGGCACGGGGGAGATCGTGGCCATCGCCGGTATCCCCGACATCCGCGTGGGCGAGACCATCGCGTCGGCGGAGGCCCCCATGGGCCTCGACTACGTGGACATCGACGAGCCCACCATCTCCATGGTGTTCATGGTGAACGCCGGCCCCTTCGCCGGCCAGGACGGCAAGCAGATCCAGTCCCGCCGCATCCGCGAGCGCCTCATGAAGGAGCTGCAGCACAACGTGGCCCTGCGGGTCGAGGACACGGAGACGCCGGACGCCTTCAAGGTGAGCGGCCGCGGCGAGCTGCACCTCAGCGTGCTCATCGAGACCATGCGCCGGGAGGGTTTCGAGCTCTGCGTCTCCCGCCCCGAGGTGATCCTCCACGTCGACCCCGCCACCGGCGAGAAGCTGGAGCCCTACGAGGACGTCACCATCGACATCCCCGAGGTCTACATGGGCGTGACCATGGAGCACATGGGCAACCGCAAGGCCGAGATGCAGGACATGCACAACGAGAACGGCCAGCTCCGCCTCCACTTCAAGATCCCGTCCCGCGGCCTCATCGGCTTCCGCAGCGAGTTCATGACGGACACCCGCGGCGAGGGCGTGATCCACAGCCTCTTCAGCCACTACGGCCCCCACAAGGGCGAGCTGCCGGGCCGCAAGAACGGCGTGCTCATCTCCATGGAGAACTGCGAGACCGTGGGCTTCGCCCTGATGAACCTGGAGGACCGGGGCGTCATCTTCCTGCACCCCGGCGTGAAGTGCTACGCGGGCATGATCGTCGGCGAGCACGCCCGGGAGAACGACCTGGTGGTGAATGTCGCCAAGGGCAAGAAGCTCTCCAACATGCGCTCCAGCGGCGCCGACGAGGCCACCCGCCTCACGCCTCCCAAGGAGTTCACCCTGGAGCAGGCCCTCGAGTATATCGAAGGGGACGAGCTGGTGGAGGTGACCCCCAACTTCATCCGCATGCGCAAGCGCATCCTGGACGAAGCCGAGCGCAAGAAGTCAGAAAAGCGGGCGATGGTCTGACAACAGGCCCCTGGGATGTGTCAGGCCGCCTGCCCGAGCCCGGCGCCTTCGCATCCACAGGATGCGAAGAGGAAGTCAGAAAAGCGGGCCCTTGTCTTTGCAGGGCCTTAGCGATCCGGGCCTGAGGCGTTCAGCCCGGCTTGGGCTCCAGGGGCTGGCCGCCGCCCCAGCCCAATCGCGCCGGTTGGCGAAGCACGGGTTGACGGGGGCCGGGCAGGCTCCCACCTTTCCCGTACTCTGCCGACCGCCCTTGTTCCTTGAGCCGCCCGTTCCAGGGAGGCTGCCGGCGGAACGATGGGAGGCCCCATGGATGTCCCCGCCACCCTGTCACCCAAAGCCTTCGCGGCTTCGGCGGGCCTGGCCCTGGCCGCGGCCCTCGGCTGCACCGGCGGCGGAGGCGGCGGGAACGGGGGCGGCGGCCCGGCCACGGCTCCGACCATCACCCAGCAGCCCGCCAGCCAGGCCACCACCCTGGGCCGGCCGGCCACCTTCACCGTGGCCGCCGCGGGGGCCTCGAGCTACCAGTGGCAGGCGGGCACCACCGACATCCCCGGCGCCACCTCGGCGACCTACACCCTGCAGGCCGCGACCCAGTCCCAGAACGGGACCGCCTACCGGGCCCTGGCGGTGAATTCCGCCGGGACCACCGCCAGCAACCCCGCCACCCTCACCGTCAATCCCCTCCCCGCCTTCACCGTCCAGCCGGCGGGCCTCGCCGTGACGGCGCCGGCGCCTGCCACCTTCACGGCCATGGCCACGGGAGGGACCGCGCCCCTCGCCGCCCAGTGGCAGCGGAACGGGGTGGCCATCCCGGGGGCGACGGCCTTCACCTACACCCTCACCCCCACCTCCGCCGCCGACAATGGGGCCGCCTTCCGGGTGCAGGCGACCGACGCGGCCGGGGCCACGGCCACCAGCGCCGCGGCGATCCTCCAGGTGGCCGGCCCCGGAGCGCCGGTCATCACCCAGCAGCCCGCCAGCACCGCCACCACCGTCGGCCGTCCCGCCACCTTCACCGTGACCGCCACCGGAGCGGCCACTTACCAATGGCAGGCGGGCACCACCGACATCCCCGGCGCCACCGCCGCCACCTACACCCTGCCGGCCGCGGAGGCGGGGCAGAATGGCGCCACCTTCCGGGTGCTCGCCACCAACGCCGGCGGCACCACCCCCAGCGCGGCCGCCACCCTCACGGTGAACCCCCTCCCGGGCTTCAGCGCCCAGCCCGCGGGCCTGACCCTCCTGATCCCGGCCCCGGCCTCCTTCACCGCGGCAGCGGCCGGCGGAACGCCGCCCCTCGCCTACCAGTGGCGGCGGAACGGCACGCCCATCCCGGGGGCGACCGCGGCCACCTACACCCTGGCGGCCACCTCCGCCGCCGACGACCGCGCGGTCTTCACCGCGGGCGTCCTGGACGCCGCCGGGGCCACGGCCCTCAGCGCCGGGGCGACCCTGCGGGCGGTGAACCTGCCCGCAGTCCTCCAGGCCACGGTGGTGCTGCGGCCCATGGTGCCCGTGGACGAGGCCCACCGGGCCGGCGTCCTCGCCCTGCTCCCCCAGTTCCAGGCGGAGGGCTTCAGCGTCTCCTCCGAGGGGGCCCTGGTGGTCTGGCCGGAATCCCCTGCCACGGGCTGGCGTGTGGATCTGGGCTCCCAGCACGCGACCCTCGGCGTGGACGGTGCCTTCACCCTGAACGCGCCGGCCGATGGCGCCCAGGTCGCGCTGCTCACCCACCCCTCGGACCGGGACCAGCACACCGAGGTCCCCCTCGCCCTGCTGGCCAAGGCGGCGGCGGAGGGGACCCGGCTGGTCATCCCCTGGCCCTACCATGGTCCCTGCGGCATGACCGCCGGGGAGGAGGGCCACTGCGGCGCGGCGGCGCCGGGACTCCGGCCCGCCGCTCCGCCCGGTCCGCCCGTCGCGGCGAACGGCTCCGCCAGCCTCGGGCCGAACGACACCTGCAGCCCGCCCCTGCGGTCGGGCAACGCCGCCCGCCAGGTGGTATACACCCCCAGTCCCGACGGGATCCGGGGCAGCTACCCGGATCCGGCGGTTCCCCCCGCCCGGCGGGCCTACTGCGTGATCAACGACGGCTACACGACGAACGCCTCCGTGCCCCAGGAGATCCGCTACTTCGGAAGCACCTGCGACGTCTACGTGAAGGCCGGGGCCTGCCCCAACGAGAACTCCTTCTCGGACGTGGAGTACGTCCTCCTCTCCCAGGCGAGCCCCTTCACGACCCTGAAGAACCTCCTGCTGGGGAGCGACGACTGGCTGCCCGCCCCCGCGGCCTATTCGCCCACGTCCGAACTGTCCTGCGAGCAGAACCACAAGAAGCGCAACTGCGCCATGATCTGCCTGGGGGATGTGTCCGTGGACTTCCCTGCGGACCCGCACCTCGCCAAGGCCGGGGATTCCTACGCCACCCTGGTCCGCGCCGGGGGCTCGAAGTGCTTCGTCGTGCACAACAACGGCGTCTACGGCTTCACCAAGATCACCAAGGTCAAGGACGACATCGGGGGCAGCCTGAGCGGCCCCGGACTGGCGGCGGTGAACGGGGAGCAGGAGGTCCGGCACTTCCGGCCCATCACCTGGGTGGCCAAGCCGCCGGCAACGGACACCCCGACCCAGTACGTCCCGGACGAGAACCTGACGTACACGGCGCCGGCCTCCGCCCCCGCCGGGGCCCAGGCCATCTACCGTTTCATGGTGGACAACCAGCAGGTCACCATCACCTTCACCCTCTCCGCGGCGGCCCCGAACAGCGCCGCCCACGCCCTCAGCACCCCCGCGCTCATCGCGGAGCATTTCCCGGGCTCCACCCCGTGTCCCCAGGCCCTGGACCCCATCACCCTCACCAACACGGGCTGCGACGCGCTCGCCTGGAGCGTGAGCAATCCCATGAGCTTCATCACCCTCGACGCGACCAGCGGGACCCTTCCCGTGGGCGGCAGCGTCACGCTCCATCCCGCCTTCCCCTGCACCGGCTACACCACCGGCGCGAACACCGGCAAGCTCACCTTCAACGTCCGGAACGCCGCCACCAGCGCGGCCTCCACCGGGCCCACGGAGGTGTCCGTCTCCCTCACGGTCCACTAGCGGCCGTTGCAGAGCGGCCCGTGCATTCCTGCACGGTCCGCTACGGCCGCTTGTGCCGGCCGCGGTCCAGGGAGGGCTACACTGGGCTCTCTCCAGGGAGCCACCATGGATTTGCGCGGCCTGATCCTTTCGGCCTGTCTGATGCCGGGGCTGCCGCCCGCCTTCGGGCAGGAGGCGCCGGCGCGGCCCGCGACTCCGTGGCGCACGCCGGTGGAGACCTACATCGGGCCGGCCCTGCGGTCGCGCATCGGGGCGGTCCTGGGGGAACCGGCGGCGGCGGTTCCGGATGGCGGGCCCATGAAGCGGCGGCCGGCGGCGGTGGCCGCCTCCAGCTTCAAGGCGGGGACCAAGCGCCTGCTGCCGGAGGCCGTGGCCGCGGGGATGAAGGGGCTGGACGCCAAGGGGCGGAAGGCCGCGGCCCTCTCCTTCCACGGCCTCCTCGACGCCTACGAGAAGGATGCGCCCAAGCACGATGTCGCCCATGCCCTGGCCTTCTGCCTGGGCACCTGCCGGCAGGTGGCCCGGGGGACGGAGCTGGACACCCAGGAAGCCCGGGACCTGTCCCGGCGCGCGGAGGGTCTGCTCCCCGGCCTGCCGGAATTCGCCGCCCTCAAGGACCGGGACCGGCAGGCCATGTA
>JBGASS010000129.1:0-6895 GCA_044229555.1 Holophagaceae bacterium | reverse complement strand
CGTTGAACCCGTCCAAGGCTGCATGGAGGTAGAAGCTCTCCCCAAAACCCCAGGAGGATGCACCCTGCAGAGGGATCGACCGCTCGAAGTCCCCAGACCGCAGGTTCCACAACTCCATGCGGGTGCCATCGAGGCCTGGAAGGTGGACCCACTGATCATTCGGGTGGAGGAAGGAGGGGATGTAGGCCGGCGCCTTGCCCTGTTCCCCGCTTCCCCGGGCATCCGCCGGCCCTCCCGGGCCCTTGCTTCGGGAGGCAAGGGGCAGGTCCCAGCCGAGGCTGAAGAACCAGGTCGTCCAGGCCAGCCAGGCGCGGCGTGAGAGGGTCATGGCGGTTCCACCCTTCGATCACTTTCTCATGGCGCCGGTAGGTCCAGAGGAGTGCCAGCACTGGCTAGTTCGGGATGGTTCAATCCGCCGCCACCTCCGCCGGCTTCGCCTTCCGCACGCGGGCCAGCTTCGATTCGTGCACCCGGGCGAGGAAGTCGTAGAGCACGAGCTCCTGGGCGCGGGCGGCTGAGCGCAGGATGCGGTTGGCGTGCATGTGGAGGTAGCTGCCGGCCAGGGATCCCAGCTCCGGCACGCCGTCCCGGCCGGCGAGCTCCCGCAGGCGCGCGGCGAGGGGGCGGATGGCCTCGGAGCGGCGGCGCAGGAGCTCCACGCCGGGCTGGAGGATGCCCTGCTCCTTTGAAGGATCGAGGAGGGTCTCGAGGGCCTTGCGCTCGGGGCGGAAGCGGTCGCCGAGCTGGCGCTCGAAGGGGCCTTCGCCGCCGAACTCGCGCAGGAAGCCCTTCCGCAGGCCCTGCAGCAGGTCCAGGCGGGCCTGGGGCTCCAGGCCCAGGTCCTCCAGCAGCAGGTCCATGCCCAGAGCCGCCAGGCGCCAGCGGGCGTCCGCGGCGGCGTCGCCGCTGTAGGCGCCGAGGATGCCGAGCACGGCTTCACTGTCGGCCTGGAAGAGGGCCTCGCCGAGGGCCATGGCCTCGCCGTCGCCGTAGCGCTCGAGCTCCCGCTGGTAGGTGTCGTGCTGGACCTTCCAGGCCACGCCGTGGCGCCGCAGGGGCTCCAGGAGCGCGTGCAGGCGCGGCGCCACCTCGCCCAGCAGGCGCGGGCCCTGGCCCCGCAGGCGCAGGCGCAGGTGCTGGTCCGGATCGCCGTAGCGGATGAAGAACCAGCCCTCCGCGGCGCCGGAGGCGAGGGCCTCCCGCACCAGGGGCTCCACGGCTTCCCGCAGGACCTGGTCCACCCCCGCCGGGCCGGCGTAGACCTTGGCGAAGAGCCACTCCGACCCCGGGCCGAAGGCGCGCTCGGTCGCGCCGGCGGCCGTGGGGGCGGCCGCGGGGACGGCCACTGCGGGACCGGCGGCCTCGGCGGGGAGCGGCGCCAGGAAGGGCACCACCAGCTCGTGGACGAAGCGCCCTTCGGGCCCCTCCGCCACCAGCTCCTCCGGCCCCGGGAAGATCTCTTCCAGGACGAAGGAGGGGCGCTGCTTCACCGTGTCGAGGAAGGTCTCCACGCTGAGGATGTTGTCGAAGTCCACCGGCAGCTTGTTGTCGCCGTCCGCCAGCAGGGCCCAGCGGGGCAGCCGGGCCTCGGCGCGCCAGGCCTGGAGCGCCGTCCAGCGCGCGGCGCCCTTGGCGTCCTGGGCGGCCTTCAGGTCCTCCTTCAGCACGCGCCAGCGGGCCTTGGAGAGCACCAGGCGGCCGCACTCCACCCGCGGCAGGAAGGCGAGGGCGTCCAGAGGGCCCCAGTTCCAGCCGAGGCCGCCCGCCACGCCCTGGTGCTGCAGCATGCAGAGGAAGCGATAGACGCCGAGGCTGCGCGCGGAGTAGTTGTGGGCGTTGGTGAGGCGGGGCAGGACCTCCCGGCCCAGGCGCGCGGAGCGCAGGACGATGCGCCCGTCCCGCAGGGAGACCCGCAGGTCGTCCACGGGGATCTGGTGTTCCGGATCCGCCCCGGAGCGGCCCAGGAAGGGGATCTCGTAGCCCCGCAGCAGGGGCCGCAGGATCACGTTGCCAATGCGGCCTTCCGGCAGGTGCACCACTTCGGCGAAGACCGCGTCGGGCCGGCAGGCTTCCTCGGCCTGGAGCAGGGCGCGCACCTCCGCGGTGAGGGCCTCGTCCCCGTGGCAGAAGCGGCCCAGCAGGTTGGCGCCGGAGGGCCCGGACGCTCCGGACAGGGAGATGCGGTAGTCGCCCGCCTCCAGGGCCGCCTGGGAGGGCGCCGCCAGGCGCGCCATCACCGAGAGGGAGTCCGGCAGGGGCTGGGGATCCTGGGCCTTGAGCTTCTTGAGGTCCTCGTCGTCCAGCCGCAGGATCCTTTCGCCCTTCCCCTGGGCGTCCACCAGCTTCTGCAGCAGGAGGACCTCCCGCGGGCCCCAGGGGACCTGGTTCTCACCGCCGCGGCCGGGGAAGGCCAGGCCTTCGAGGAGGGGCGAGGCTTCGGATTCGGGGCGGTTGGAGGCCTGGAAGCCGATGCCGCCCTCCTCGTCCAGGACCTCCGCCAGGGGCATCTCGCGGGTCTCGTAGCGCGCCTCGAAGGCTTCCCGGAAGCCGCTGAGGGCATCCTTCCCGGGGCGCGGGCTCATGGATTGGAGCAGCAGCACCGCCTTGCGGATCTCCTCCAGCACGGCCCCGCCGAGGACGGCGTCCGGGGCGGGCTTCACCATGTCCACCTGGAAGAGGCGGTTCAGCTCCACCTTCGCCGGCAGCGCCTCCAGTTCCTTGGCGATGGCGCGGTAGGCCTCCTGCCCGGCGCCGAGGCCCTGCCCGTCCAGGGCCTCGAGGGTGTCGCGCACGTGGGCCAGCACGGCGGCGGTCTTTTCCGTCGCGCCGTGGGTGGCCAGCTCGGCGATGAGGGCGTGGATGGGCTCGGGACCCGTCACGGGGGCCTCGAGCTGGGGCACCAGGATCTGGCTCGCCGCCAGCTCGTGGATGTAGCCCAGGGCCTCCTCGAAGGTGATGTCGCCGTCCACCAGGGCCTCCGCCAGCTCCGGCAGCCGCGCGCCGCCGCGGGCCCGCGCCAGGGTCGCCAGGAGGTAGTCCGTCTCCTCGACGGCCACCAGGTGGTAGGCCCGGGACTTCTTCACCATGCGGGATTCGGCGTAGCGCAGGCGGCCGCCGGCCCGGTAGAGGCTGGAGTTGGGCCGCCAGACGAGCTCCCCCTGCAGGGCCTCGTCCTTGCCCAGGGCTTCGGTGAGGGCGCAGAGGTAGTCCATGTCCAGCCGCGTGTGCCGGATGTAGGCGGCGTGGGGCGCGGTGGCGATGCGCGTCGCCTCGCCGATGCGGCCCAGGCTGCAGCCCGCGAAGAGGCCGAAGGGCGTGGAGCGGCCCGCCATCCGGGCGAAGTAGCGCACCAGGGCCTTCTCCGCCCGCGCGCCCTTCTCGCCGCCGGGGTCGGAGAACCAGTGGGGCAGCGCCTCGTCCAGGTCCGGGGACGCGAGGAAGAGGGCCTCCCGGATGTCCGGCCGCTGCAGCAGCGCCTTGAGGCGCAGGCGCAGGACCTCGCGGTCCGCCTCGAGGGCCGCGTCCGCGGCCTCGGGGGCCGCCGACGGCGCCGCCAGCCCGAGCCCCCAGGCCTCCAGCTCGTTCCAGGGCAGGAGGGCGGTGCGGAAGGCGAAGAAGGAAGCGTCGCGCAGGCGGGGATCGGGAACGGAGGTCTTCATGCGGGTCTCATGATGGAAGTCGGATGGATCCTTCAGTCTGAAGGCAGGCGCGCCCGTCACCAAGACCAACCTTCGGACGGCCCTGCATTCCCCGCGAGAGAGCCCGATGGCCATGCGAACGGGCCTGGCGCAGTGGCCAGGCCCGTTCGGGATGACGCGAACCACGAGGGTTCAAGACACGGCCAAGGGTCAACAGAAGGTGGAGACGCAGGCCCCGGTGGCCCCACAGCCGGTATCGCCGAAGTCCTGCGTCAATCGGCAATTCTGCATGCAGGTCAGGTTTTCCGTCTTGGGGGCGCCGCCGCACCCATGGACTTCCGTCAGCTTCCCGACGCCCCCATGAACGTCGCTGGCGTTGGTCAGGTACCGCAGGGTTTCCTTGTTGAGTACGAGCTTCAGGGTGGACACGGTTTCTCCTTTGAGTTCCCGGTTTCGAGGCGGGGACGATTGAGCGGTTGAGTGCGAGGCGTCCTGCTGCCGGCGCCGGAGCAGGTGCAGAAACCAGCTTCGCGCAGAGGCCCCCCGGGTATCCACGCATCCGCCTGGATCGAGCTGGAGGCTGCCTGAACGGAGCGGAGCACGACCCGAGCCGACCGCTCACCCCAGCCCGAGGAACTCCTTCATGGTCGGCGTCATGGTCCGGCTCACCTCGAGCTCCTGGCCCTCCGCGGTGCGGACGGCCATGCGGCCGCCGGGCAGGGAGCGGACGCCCACCACCATCTCGGGGCGCAGCAGGAGGTTCCTCTGGATCCGCATCAGGCCGGCGCCGGGGAAGGCCTCCAGCACGTCGAGGATGGATTCCCAGGGGCCCCGGAAGCGCTTGGCGCCGGACCAGACCCAGACCACGTCGTCCTCCAGCTCGAAGTGGGTCACTTTGCGGAGATCGACCAGGAGGTGGCCGCCCCCCGCCTTCACCGCGATGCGGGTTCCGGGATGGCCGGGGGCGGCCGCGCCCGACGGGGACGGATCCGGCGGAGGCGCGGCCAGGTAGGCCCGCAGGCGATGCACGGCCTTGGCCAGGCGGTCCTTGAAGACCGGCTTCAGGATGTAGTCCACGGCCTCGGCCTCGAAGGCCCTGACCGCGTGGTCCGAGAAGGCGGTGACGAAGACCACCGGCAGCGGTTCGGGCAGTTCGGCCAAGGCCTCGAGCCCGGTCCCGCCGGGCATCTGCACGTCCAGCAACAGGGCGTCGGGCCGGTTCCCCGCCCGGAGCCAGGCCAGGAGGGAGGGCGTGTCCTCCAGCTCCCCCACCACCTCGCAGCCGCACTGGCCGATCAGCCGCGCCAGGCGCTCGCGGGCCAGGGGCTCGTCGTCCACGATGGCGATGCGCAGGTTCCTCATGGCGCGCTCCCGGTGTCCGGTTCGAGGATGCGGATGCCGGCGATGGTCCATTCCCCTTCGGTGCGGAGATCCAGGCGCCCGCGCTCGCCGTAGGCGAGGCCCAGCCGCCGCTCCAGGTTCTCCACCCCGATGCCGTCCCCGCTGTTGCCGGAGCTTCCCAGGGCGTGGCCGGTGTTGCGGACCTCGAGCTCGAGGGCGGCCCCAGCCTGGCGGGCGGAGATCCTCAGCTCCCCGCCTTGGCGGCAGGGGGAGATCCCGTGCTTGACCGCGTTCTCCACCAGGGGCTGGAGAAGGAGGGGAGGCACGCGCCGGGCGTTCAGGGCCTCGTCCCAGTCCCAGGACACCTGCAGCCGGGGGCCGAGGCGGAGGCCTTCCAGGTGGAGGTAGTCCTCCACCAAGGTCCGCTCCTCGTCGAGGGTGAAGGCGTCGCGGCGGGAGGCCCGCAGGATGCTCCGCAGGAGGGCGGACATGTGGCGGATGCTCTCCTCCGCCGCCCCCGCGTCCTTGTGGATGAGCTCGGCCAGGCCGTTCAGGGCGTTGAAGAGGACGTGGGGATGGAGCTGGCTCTGAAGGAGGCGGGTCTGGGCGACGCGGACCTCGGCCTGGATCCGGGCGTTGTCGATCTGCGCCTGTTCCCGGGTCGCGAGCGCCAGGCCCACGAGGACCATCGCGGGCGCGTTGAAGAAGATCTCGCCCTCCAGGTTCACCGCGAAGGAGGTCCGGAAGCCGCTGGCGCGGAGGATCAGCACGTCCATCCCGTGGATGGCCAGCACCACCGCCACGCAGAACACCAGGGCCAGCAGCGTGCCCTGCCAGAGGGGCGCCGGGCGGCCCGCCGGCCGCAGCTGCCAGGGAAAGGGGGAGAGCCAGATGAAGGCCGCGACGAAGGTGGCCGGCGTCAGCAGCACCCCCAGGGCCCTCCAGGCGCCGAGCCCGTTCCAGACCTTCGCCCGGGCATCGAGGGAGACACCGCCGTAGGGCAGGAAGATCAAGAAGAAGGCGGCCCAGGTCAGGGGCCGCCTCAGACGGGTGGCGAGGGCCCGGAAGGCGGAAGGACCCTGGTTCAGGCTTCGATCCCGGTGGTGGTGGTGATGCAGGGACACGTGAAGGGCTGGATGCAGGGGAGGTCCAGGCTCGGTTCGCAGGCTCCGCTCGGGCAGGTGTAGGTCCCCCGGCCCGCATGGACGCCGGAGGCTAGCCCCTGGTCTAGGCGCTTCAGGGTCTCAAGATCCAGCACGAGTCTCTTCGGGGCGTCGCTCATGGCAGGCTCCAGCAGGGCGTCCCGGATCAGGGCCGCGGGGGGTTGAGGGTGGCGGGGGGGATGTCCGCCAGCAGGAAGCGGTCCCATTCCGGGAGGACCGGATAGAGGGCGGCGATGAGGACGAGCGCGATGCCCGCGCCGCCCTCGAGAAGGCCGGGCTCGGTCTTCCAGGGATCGGCGTCCCCGCCCATGGCCGGGGCCCACGCCTCGTATCCGCCGATGCCGCGGCCCTCGCGCCGGAGGGACAGCAGCTCCTCGAAGTACAGGAGGGCCGCGGCCTTGAAGGCGGGGTCCCCGGTGGCCTGGTAGAGCCGGTTGAAGAGATGGGCGTTGCCGGCGGCGCCATGGCAGATCCCGCCGTCCTTCACGCCCGCGCCGGCCAGCGGAGTGGCGGCGGCGAGGCGGGCGATGTCCAGGGCGTGGAGCTCCCAATCGGGGCGGCAGGCCTCGCGCGCGGCCAGGAGGAGGGCCACCGCGAGCCCGAGGTCCCCGTAGCACCAGGCGATGCGGGAGGGCCCCGGATCCTCCTTGCCGTTGCTGGCGGACCGCACGGTGGCGTAGCAGCTGGGGCTCCCGTGGGGATTGCGCTGGGCCAGCAGCCAGACCACCGCGCCCTCGAGCAGCTCGAGGGCCC
>JBGASS010000128.1:0-6933 GCA_044229555.1 Holophagaceae bacterium | reverse complement strand
TGGCGACGCCGCTCTCCAGGCGGGAGGCCAGGTTCACCGTGGAGCCCATGACGGTGTAGTCCATGCGCTTCTCGCAGCCGATGTCGCCGGCGAAGGCCTCGCCGCTGTTGATGCCGATGCGCATGCGCAGCTCCGGCCAGCCTTCGGGACGGTCCCGGTTGAGCTGGAGGAGGATCTGCTGCATGGCGATGGCGGCGTCCACGGCGTGGCGGGCGTGCTCCTCGTCGGGCTGGGGGGCGCCGAAGAAGGCCATGATGGCGTCGCCGATGTACTTGTCCAGGGTCCCGCCCCGGGCGAAGACCTGCTCCGTCATCACCTCGAAGGCGCGGTTCAGGATGTTGGCCAGGAGTTCGGGCTCCATGCCCTCGCTCATGCGGGTGAAGCCGCTGATGTCGGCGAAGAGCACGGAGACCTGGCTGCGCTGGGCCTGGAGGGCCGGCGCCTCGGCGCTCTGGCTGCTCTTCAGGATCTGGTCCACGATCTGCGGGCTGTGGTAGCGCTCCAGGCGCTGGCGGAACTTGGCCTCCCGCTCCCTCGCGATGCCCACGGCGGCGAAGTTGGCCATGGCCGAGAGGAGGTGCTCGTCCTCCCGCTTGAAGCCGCCCTTGTTGAGGCTGGTCTCCAGGTAGATCACGCCGAGGCCCTGCTCGTCCACGATGAGGGGCGCGCAGAGGGCCGACGTGATGCCGTGGATCTTGATGCTGTCCCCGGCGGCGAAGCGGGGATCCATCCGGGCGTCGGTGGTGAGGATGGTGACCCGGTCCTTCATCGCGGTGTGGGCGATGGTGCGGCTGATGGGGGCGGCGCTCTGGCCCGGCTTCTCCTCCCAGACCAGCTCGGGCACCAGGGTGCCCCCCTGGTCCGCGAGGAGGATGAAGCCCCGCTGGCAGGGGATCTGGCTGGTCACCAGGTTCATCACGGAGCCCAGCAGCTCCTCCAGGCCCGCCGCCCGGAGCAGGGTGCCCGCCATGGCCGCCAGGCGCTGGAAGAGCTGCACGGTGCTGCCGCCGGCGGCGGCTTCCCCGGCCTGCTGGGCCAGCATCTTCTCCAGGCTGGCATGGGGGATCATGATGGACCCGCTTTGGTCGAAGGCCCGGTCCTCCAGGGAAATCTTCGAACTGGTGCTCTTGGGCACCGAGAGCATGTTCAGGGCCCCGCTCATCTGGTAGCCGCCGGTGCGGGAGGCGGGGACGGGCTGGGGGACGGGGGTCGGCGTGGGGGCCTTCTCGTCCAGGATCTCGATGGGTACCTCGCCCAGGTAGACCATGTCCCCGGGTTTGATGGGCGTGGGCACGGAGATGGGGTGGCCTCCCACGGTGGTGCCGTTGAGGCTGCGCAGGTCCATGACGTGGGGCTTGCCGTCCTTCAGGAGGAAGCGGGCGTGGACCCGGGAGACCGCGTTGGCCGAAAGCCGCAGGTTGGCCGCCTCGCCCCGGCCGACGGTGAACCCCTCCTCGGTCAGCTCGACCGAGTGGCGGGCGCCTTCCACCATCAGGTGCAGTTTCATAGGTCCGGACCGAAGTTTCAGGAGTCTACCATGGAGCTTTTTTGAGGATTTGTTAAGAGTTGCAAGGTAATCTCAAGGGTTGGCCCGGTGCGGGTCCCGGGCCCGGGAGGCCCCCCTTGGAGGTAGCTTGACCACCGTCGGATTCATGTCCCTGGGATGCCCCAAGAACCTCGTGGACAGCGAGGTCATGCTGGGGCACCTGAGGCTCAAGGGCTTCCGCCTGACCCCCCGCGCCGCGGAGGCCGAGGTCCTGGTGGTGAACACCTGCGGCTTCATCGACTCCGCCAAGAAGGAGAGCGTGGAGGCCATCCTGGAGGCCGCGGGCCACAAGCAGACCGGGAAGTGCCGGAAGCTCATCGTCGCGGGCTGCCTGGTGGAGCGCTACCGGGACGAGCTGCTGGCGGACATCCCGGAGATCGACGCCTGCCTCGGCACCCGGGACATCGAGCAGATCGCCGAAGTCATCGGCGCCGACGACCGCCTCTTCGAGCCCGAGCGGGATCCGGACTACCTCTACGACGAGCACAGCCCCCGCCTGCTGACCACGCCGAAAGCCACGGCCTACCTGAAGATCAGCGAAGGCTGCGACCACGCCTGCGCCTTCTGCATCATCCCCCGGCTCCGGGGCGGCCAGCGCTCCCGGAGCATCGCCAGCGTCGTGGCGGAGGCCGAGCAGCTCGTGGCCCAGGGCATCCTGGAGATCAGCCTGGTGGGCCAGGACACCACGGACTATGGCCGGGACTTCGGCGACCCCGACGCCCTGGAGAAGCTGATCCGCGCCCTGGGCCAGGTGGCGGGCCTGCGCTGGTTCCGCATCCACTACGCCTACCCCAACCGCCTGAGTGAAGGCATGATGCGGGCCATCGCCGAGACCCCGAACTGCGCCAAGTACCTGGACCTGCCCCTCCAGCACGCCGACGCCAGGGTGCTGAAGGAGATGGCCCGGGGGGGCAGCCGCGCCAGCTTCATGAAGCTGCTGAACAAGCTGCGGTCCATCTGCCCCGGCATCGCCATCCGCTCCAACTTCATCGTGGGCTTCCCTTCGGAGACCGAGGAAGCCTTCGAGGAGCTGCGCTCATTCATCGAGGAGGCCCGCTTCGACCACGTGGGCGTCTTCACCTACTCCCCGGAGGAAGGCACGTCGGCCTACCTCCTCGGCGACCCCATCCCCAAGCGCACGAAGAACAGCCGCAAGCGCAGGCTCATGGAGCTGCAGCAGCGCATCGCCCGGGAGAAGAACCGCGAGAAGGAGGGCCAGGTCCTCGAGGTGATCGTCGAAGGCCTCCACGAGGAGACCGAGCTCATCCTCAAGGGCCGCCACCAGGGCCAGGCCCCGGAGGTGGACGGCAACGTATTGATCGTCGGCGGCGAGCCCGTCATCGGCAGCATCCAGCGGGTGCGCATCACCAAGGCCCACGCCTACGACCTCATCGGCGAGGTGGAGGAGGGCGGCATCGAGGCCAGCACCGCGGCCTACGAGGCAGCGCGCACGGCGAGGTGAGCGAACGGCGCCGGGGCTGGCCCTGGCGGCGGTCTAAGTCTCGGTCCCCTTGGCCTCCAGTTTCCCGATCCGTTGCTTCAAGTCCGAAGGGGCCGTGAACACGAAGGCCTTGCCGACGAGCGCCCGGTCCAGCAACCCGAGGTCGACAAGGCCAAGCAGGTCGGTGCGCGCAGTCTGGTAGGTGATGGCGTGGATGTTCATGTGTCCCGCAATGCGGTATTCCGCACCGGGTCGGCGGATTGCGTGGGCCAGGATGGCCCTCTGGCGATGGTTAAGAAGGTGGCCGAGGCGCGACGCCGGTGCAATCAACTGTTCCAAAGCCCGTTGCTCGTTTTTCCGTTTCGCCAGGAATGCATGGAGCGCGTCCACCGCCTTCCGGATGGTCTGCAGTTGGTGGATCAGGAAGTAGGTGGTGTCGCCCCCATCCGTCTCCGTGTAGAGGTAGGCCATGCCGTACTGGGCGGGCGCTTTTCTCAGGAAGTGGGAGATCGAGATGAACGCCGTCAGCCCATACCCGCTGCGGAGCATGGACCAATAGAAGAGGGCGCGCGCCGTCCGCCCGTTGCCATCGGCGAAGGGGTGGTCGTAGCCCAGCATGAAGTGCAGCAGGATGGCTCTGAGAACCGGGTGGACGAAGGGCCGATCCGATTCGGACCGGTTCGCGAAAGCGCACAGGGCTTCAAGCCGTTGGGGCAGTTCGGCGCAGGTGGGGGGCGTGTGGAGGAGGCTTCCGTTGTCTCGGTCGAACACGAACACATCATCTGAGCGCCTCAGGCGGCCCGCCTCCAGCGGGTCTTTGAGGGTGCCCTCCGTGACCAGACGATGTAGTTCCAGGATGCGTTTGGGCGTGAAAGCCTCCTCGCGGAAGTCCTGAATGGCCTTCATGGTGAGGAAGTTGTTGAGGATCATGCGCTCGTCGTGGGTACGGGGTGGCCGCTTCTCGCGAAGCATCCTTTCCGCGACCTTGCGAGTGGTGGAGGCCCCTTCGAGCTGGCTGGAGGTGATGGATTCCTCGATCCAGGAGCGAACCATGTATTCGTCCCGATGGGCCGGGTTCGCCACTTCGGAGGATCGAATCTCCCCCGCAGTGTCCTGGTCGAGGTGAAGCAAGTGGATCTGGATCTCTTCAGGCACCGCGAAGGTGAAGGGTTGCTGGGATTTGTCTTTGAATGGCAGGACCGTGGAAGAACTTCGACGAGCCAGCCGAAGACCCAACCACCAGGTCTCATGGGTGAGGCTTTCGGGGGGCTCCCGATGCCGGAGCTGATCCCAGTGCAGGTAGGCACCCTGAATCGTCATGCCCAAGCCGGTTCGGGCGAACTTCATCGCCAGTTCGGGGGTCAACCCTTTGAGCAGGCCCAAATAACTTGGCGGAGATTCAGGAACTTTCATCGGTCACCTACTAAATTTGACATTTATTAGTAGTTCGTTAGTAGGTTCGTCCCAGGGTGATCCCTTGTCAAGGATCTACTAATTTTGACACTCATTAGTAGGTAATTAGTAGGTTGGAATGGAGGCCGAACAGGGTGGGACCCCTGGCCGAGCGGAGGTGGACGGCAACGTCCTCATCGTCGGCGGCGAGCCGGTCGTCGCCGGCATCCAGCGGGCACGCATCACCCGAGCCCAGGCCTGCGCCCGCATCGGCGTGGTCGAGGCGGGCGGCGTCGAGGGGACGGCATCGAGGCGAGCACCCGGGCCTGCGAGGCGGAACGGGCGGCGGCGGGGCTTCAGACCCCGAGCAAGCTCTTCAGCTGCGGTGCGGCGGCGCGGCTCACCGGCAGGTCCAGGCCCTCCCCCATCCGCACGAGGATGCGGCCTTCGAAGAGGCGCTTGAAGCCGATGACCGCATCCGGCCGGATGAGCACATGGCGCTGGATCCGGATGAGGGGGAAGGCGGCGAACTGGAGTTCCACCTCGGTGAGGCTGGTCCAGGAGGTGCGGAAGCGCTGCCCTCCGACCCAGGTCCACACGACCTCATTCTCGACTTCGAAGTGGCTGGCCTTGCGGAATTCGATGAACAGCAGTCCCTCCCCCGCGCGCACGGGGAAGCGGTTCAAGGCCTTCGCCTTCCCCGGGGAGGCCTCCTCGGTGCGTTTGCGTTCCCGCAGGCGATCCAGGGTGAGTCGCACCCGGTCCTCCCGGACGGGCTTCTTCAGGTAATCCACGGCGGCCTTCTCAAAGGCTTCGAGGGCGTAGTGGTCGAAGGCGCTGACGAAGACGACCGGTGGCAGCCGGGGCTCCACTTCCATCAATTCCAGCCCCGACAGGCCCGGCATCTGGATGTCGAGAAAGACCGCATCCAGGGGGCCCAGGGCCTCCAGGGAGGCCCTGAGGGTCCGGGCATTGGGGAACTCCCCGGCCAGGCTGCACCCCTGTTCCGCGAGGAGTCGTCCCAGGCGCGCCCGAGCCATCGGCTCGTCGTCTACCACGGCGACGCGGAGGGGGACTCGAGGCGATGGCTGGGTTTGAGTTCGAGGCGCATTTCCGCTATGGTCCATGGATCCTCGCGAGAAAGGGTCAACCGGTCGGTGCTGCCGTAGGCGAGATGCAGGCGGGCCCGCAGGTTCCTGAGGCCGGTGCCGGTCCGCTTGGAGGGGGTCGGAGCCGCCAGCCCGGCTCCGGTGTTGAGCACGCGCACGCGCACGTTGCGGCCCGTCACGGAGGCCTCGATCCTGAGGATGCCTCCCTCCTCCCTGGGACCGATCCCGTGTTTCAGGGCATTCTCCACAAGGGGTTGCAGCAGGAGCGACGGCGCGGGGATCGCATTCGCGGCTTCTGCCCATTCCCATTCGATCCGGAGGCGGTCGCCGAAGCGCAACTGCTCGATCGCCAGGTAGTGCCGCAGCAGTTCGGCTTCGTCCTGGAGCGGGGCCTCGCTGCGCTCCCCATGCTCCAGGAGGAGCTCGAAGAGCCTCGCGAGATCCAGCAACCGGGCTTCGGCGATCGCCGGATCCCGGCGAACCAATTCGGAAAGGCTGTTGAGCGAGTTGAAGAAGAGGTGGGGGGCCAGCTGGGACTTGAGCAGCGCCCATTGGGCCTGGCGCGCACTGCCGCGCTCCCGGCGCATGTTCTCGTAGGAAGCGATGATCCAGCCCGACATCAGGAAGAGGAAGGACAGTGCCGTGTCGTAGATGAAGTTCACCCTGGAATAGGTCCATTCCAGCGAGCCCGACACTCGGAACAGGACTTCCAGGAGCGCCAGGAATCCCACCGCCGCGAGGGCCGCCTGGAACAGGCCTCGCAGGAAGGGCGCCTGGGCCCGTCCGTCACCGGTCCATTCCCAGGGCACCGCCGAGAGAAAGGTGAAGACCGCGCTCACCGACACGGTGGAAAGCAGGTAGAGCCAGGGGAAGGGATGGCCCTGGCCCAGTTCCTTGGAGATGTACCCCAGGGCCAGGGGAGAGGCGAACACGAAGACGCCCAGCCAGGCGGCAGGGCGGCGCATTCGGCTCACCAGGGAGCGAAGCACGAGGTTGTGGGTCATCGGAGTTGGCTAGGATCATAGCCTTAAAGAGGGTCCGGGCGGCACGAAGGAAGGCGGGCCGGGGGACACCGGCCCACGCGGAAAGGGGCCTCTGGATCGAGGCCCCTTCCTGTGTTCGTGATGCTCGTCTTCACGTGCTTCCGTACTTCAACCCGCGCGTGCCTGGCGTCCTGAGGTGCCAGGTCCGGGGGGGATCCCTCGGCTTCAGGTCCTCATCAGCAGACGAGGCAGGTCGCCCGCAATTTCGTGGGGCAGAGGAGGGAGTTGATGGGGCAGGCGGCACAGGTGTAGGCCAGAGTCCGGATCACGAACCCGCCTCCGGCCTGGCCGGCCTCATCCGACTCGAGGGCGCGAAGGGTTTCCTTGTTCAGGGAGAGCTTTTTGACATTCATGGGATACCTCGTTGAAAGGTAGGTGGGGGGTTGACGGTTCGGGGGCGGG
>JBGASS010000127.1:0-6993 GCA_044229555.1 Holophagaceae bacterium | reverse complement strand
TCCAGTCCCTCGGGGACCCGGACGCGGCCGATCCGCTCCTGAAGCCCTGGCGCAGCGCCATCTTCAAGCTGCCGGCGGCGGGCCCCCTCCTCCTCACCCGCCTCGGGCTGGCGGGGGACGAGGTCGGCGATCCGCGGCACCACGGGGGCCCCGACCAGGCGGTGCTGGGCTATGCCTCCGAGCACTATCCCGCCTGGCGCGCGGAGGGCTTCGAGGCCGAACCCGGCGCCTTCGGGGAGAACCTGCTGTTCCAGGGCCTCGGGGACGATGAGGCCTGCATCGGCGACGCCTGGTCCCTGGGGGAGGCGGTGCTCCAGGTGAGCCATCCCCGGGAGCCCTGCGGCACCCTCGCCCGGCGCTTCCGGCGGGGGGACGTGGTGGCCCGGGTCTGGGAGGCCGCCCGGGGCGGCTGGTACTTCCGCGTGCTGCAGGAAGGGCGGGTGGCGGCCGGCCAGGACCTCTGCCTCCTGGAGCGGCCCAATCCCGGCTGGACCGTGGCGCGGGTGCTCCATGCCTACCGCCACGCCGCCCTGGACCCCGCCGAGGCCCGTGCCGCCGCCGCCGTGCCCCTTCTCACGCCCCACTGGCCGGAGAAGCTCCTGGCCCGGGCCGGCGGGCGGGGCTGATGCGGCTCTTCTGGGCCCTCCCGGCGCCGGAGGCGTTCCGGACCTGGATGGCCTCCCTCCAGGGGGAGCTGCGGCACCGGGTCCGCGGCGCCCGCTGGGCGGACGCGCGCCAGGCCCACCTCACCCTCTGCTTTCTCGGGGAGGTCGAAGCTCCGGGTCCGGTCCTGGATGCGGGGCGGCGGGCCCTGGCGGGGCTGCCGGTCCTGCCTCTGGAGATCCTCGACTGGATGGCCTTTCCCAGGAAGGGGCAGGCCCGCGTGCTGGCGGTCTCCCTGGCGCCGGACACGCGGCTCCTCGAGGCCCACGCGCGCCTGGCCCGGGCCATGGCGCCCTTCGCCGCGCTGGAGGATCGCCCCTTCCGGCCCCACCTGACCCTGGCGCGCTTCAAGGAGCCCGTGAAGCTGCCGGAGCTTCCGGACCCGCCGCCCGCGCCGGCCTGGCGGGCGGAACGGGCGGTCCTGTTCCGCAGCTCCTCCACCTCCGAAGGCGCGGTGCATGAGGAACTGGGCGCGGCGGTCCTGGGTTCCTAGGCCGTGGCCGGCACAAGCGGGCCTAACGAAGCGGCCCGAAAAGCGCGGGCCGCTCCGCAAGGCCCGCTAGCGGGCGGGCCCCTTGGTCTCCTCGCCCTCGCTCACGAGGACGCCGTTGATGACGGTGCCCACGCAGTGGGTGGTGAACTCGAAGGGATCGCCGTCGAAGAGGGCCACGTCGCCGTCCTTGCCCTTTTCCAGGCTGCCCACGCGGTCGGCGACGCCCAGCAGCTTCGCCGGGGCGAGGGTCAGCGCCGCCAGCGCGTCGTCGAAGGCGAGGCCGTTGGCCGCCGCCATGGCGCCCTCCCACAGCACCACGCGGGTCTTGGGCACGTAGCCCTCGAAGCCGCTCTGGAAGGCGAAGGGGATGCCCGCGGCGCGCAGCTTCGCCGCGGTCTCGACGCTTTGGTTCTCCGTCTCGCCGCCGGCGCGGGCCATGGTGGGATGGAGGATGACGGTCACCTTCGCCGCCTTCAGCGCGTCGAGCACGAGGTAGGCCTCGGCGCCGCCGTCCAGGACGATGTCCAGGTCGAATTCCTTCGCGAGGCGCAGCAGGGAGAGGATGTCCTGGGCGCGGTGGGCGGTGGCCAGCAGGGGCAGCTCCCGCCTCAGCACCTGCACCAGGGTTTCCTTGCGGAGGTCGCGGGCGGGTTCCTTGCCTTTTTCGGCCTCCTTCTGCTTGCGCGCATACTCCTGGGCGCCCACCAGCTCGGCCCGCAGCATGGCGATCTGCTTGGCGCGGGTGCCCGGCGCCTTGCCGGCCTCCCGGGCCCGGGCCCCGTCGCCCAGCGTCGCCGCCACCATGGCCTGGGCCTTCAGCACGCCGCGGGTGACCTCCATGGCGTCGGTCTTCACCACGAAGGTCTGCCCGCTGATGAGGGCGCCAGGGCCGTGGCCCGTGTGCAAGGTGGTGACGCCCAGGCCGCGCAGGTAGGCCACGAGGGGGTCGCGGCCGTTGTAGGCGTCCATGGCGCGGAGCTCCGGCTGCAGGGGCGCCGAGGCCTCCAGCTGGTCCTGGTCGTGGGGCTGGTTCAGCAGGCCGCTGAGGCCCACGGTGCTGCGGCCGTCCACGAGGCCCGGCGTGGCCACCTTCACGCGCTTCGTCGCCACGCCGGCGGGGACCTTCACGTCGGCGGCGCGGCCCACGGCGGTGATCTTTCCGTCCTGGATGAGCACGACGCCATCCTTGAGGGCGGCGCCCGCGGAGGTGTGGAGGGTTTCGGCCCGGATGGCCAAGGACTGGGCGGCCAGCGACGTCGATAGGGCGAGGAGGAGGGCGAGGCGGGTCACTGGTAGGTCTCCTCGGCTTCCAGGGCCATGAGGTGCGTGAGGTCGTCGGTGTCGTGGCCGGCGCCGTAGCCGCCCGTGGCGTAGAGGCGCTGCTTGGGATCGGCGCGGTCGAAGACCTTGGCGCCCTCCACCCAGGTCTCCTCGATGTGGGCGTAGACGCTGAGGGGATCGCCGCTGAGGAGCAGGAAGTCCGCGTCCTTGCCGACCTTCAGGGAGCCGACGCGGCCCTGCAGGTCGAGGAGCTTCGCGCCATTGAGGGTCATGGCCTCCAGGGCGCCCTTGCGGGTCATGCCGGCGCGCACGGCGAGGCCCGCGCTGCGGAGGAACCAGCGGGAATCGGTGATGGGATCGTCCGTGTGGAAGCCCAGGGGCACGCCGGCCTTCTCCAGGGCGTGGCCCGTGGTCATCCGCAGATCCTGGGCCTCCAGCTTGCCGCCGGGGCTGTCGACGACGATGACCGAGGCCCCCATCCCGCTCTTCGCGATCTCGTCGGCCACCCGCCAGCCTTCGCTGAGGTGGTGCAGGACGACCTTGAAGCCGAACTCCTTGGAGAGCCGCAGCACGGTGAGGATGTCGTCATGGCGGTGGGTGTGGTGGTGCACCACGCGCTTGCCTTCGAGCACCTCGACGAGGGCCTCCATGGCGAGGTCCCGGGCGGGCCGCTTCTTGGGATCGTCCCCGGCCTCCTTGAACTTGCGCGCGTACTCCTGGGCCTTCACGAACTGCTCCCGGACGAGGGCCGCGCTCTTCGCGCGCGTGCCGGGGAAGGGGCCCGTGGTGCGCCGCGGGTTCGTCCCGTTCGCCATCTTCATGCCGCCCAGGTAACTGCCGTTGGGCAGCCGGCCCATGGCGAGGTCGTCGAGGGTTTCGCCCCCGCGGAGTTTCAGGTACATGGTCTGGCCGCTCAGCAGGTGTCCCGAGCCCGGCATGACGTTCACCGACGTGATGCCGCCGGCCCGGGCCTTCATCACCGTCGCCGCGCGCAGGTTCAGCGAATCGGAGACCCGGACCTCGGGCTGGATGGGCGCCGTGCTGTCCGCGCCCTCGGGGCTGCCGATGTGGCTGTGGGTGTCCACGAGGCCCGGCATGATGACCTTGCCTCTCGCGTCGTGGCGCACCGCGTCCCCCGGGATCGAGGTGCCCGCGCCCCCCACGGCGAGGATCTTCCCGCCCTGCACCACCAGCACGCCGTTCTCGATTTCCGGCCCCTCGATGGGGAGGATGCGGGCGCCGGTGAAGGCGTGGGGCCTGTCCTGGGCGCAGAGGGGAAAGAGCGCGAGGCCCGAGGCCAGCGCGAACATCAGTCGTTTCATGGGCGGCTCCGCTGGCAGTCTATCCATCGCGTTGCGAGGTTCAAGCGGGAATGCGGGGCGGTTAAGCCCCGAAGACCAGGAGCGCGAGGGTGGTGGCCGCCAGGATGAGGAGGGTCAAGGCCAGGTGGAGGAGACCCACCAGCGAGGCCTTCAGGCCCGTGAGGAACCACCCCTGTCCGTAGACGCGCTTCATGGCCATCAGCAGGTAGACGGGCAGGGCCAGGAGGAGCACGGCCCGCAGGGAGCGGAGGTAGGGCAAGTAGCCCAGGATCCGCGTGGCGGTGAACACCAGGAAGATGAGGGCGTGGGCGTGCAGCGAGAAGATGGCGTGGGCGGCGTACAGGATCCGTGCCCGGAGGTAGGCGAGCTTCAGGAGCAGCGCAAAGAGCGGCAGGAGCAGGAAGACGACGCGGGGCAGCCAGGACATGAGCTTGGCCAGGAAGGGCGCGGGGTCCTGGTTGATCTTCGCGGCCCGGGCTTCGATCCGCGCGGTCAGGCTGCCCGGCGCCTGGGGTACGGCCGTTCCCGGGTTGGAGGCCGCCCGGCTGGCCGGGGTCGTGATCTGGAAGCGGGTCGCGGTGGGCCCCAGGGCGGTGACCGCGAAGAAGAGCAGGCTCACCAGCAGGTAGAGGCGGAAGGGCGGGAACCAGCGGGTCCGGCGTCCGGCGAGGTATTCCTGGGTGAGCAGGCCCGGGCGGAGGAGTGCTCCCAGGGTGCGGAAGAAGCGCGCATCCAGGTGTACAAGGTCGTGGAACACCTCGTGCAGCAGGTGCCCCAACGGCACGATGCGCGCCTCGTCCTTCTGTCCGCAGGCCGCGCAGAAGCGGCCCGTCAGTGGGGCGCCGCAGTCGTGGCAGTGGCTCGAAGAGGCCTGGGTGTCCATGGGCGATGCCTCCAGCCTACCGGGAAGAAGCGGGTCGGACGTCGGGACAGGGCCCCGGAAGGTGGAGCCCGGGCCGGCAAGGGGCGGCCCCAGCCGCTTCTTGGATCTGGCCAATCCGTGGGTCCAGGAGGGGCTGCCTCAGCCCTTCCACCCTTCCAGCACGCGAAACCGCTCGCCCATCATGCCGGGCATGGTGAGCTGCAGCAGGTTCTCCATGCGCTTGAGGCGCGTGGGGGTATCCAAGTCCTGCCAGGAGGCTTCCCACCGGGCGAGGGGCGCGTGGGCGCGGATCCAGCGGCTGAGGTGGTGGTGGGAGACCTCGGTAAGGCCGCAGTCTTGGAGGATCGCCTGGAGGCGCGTGAAGTCCACGTCGGCGGTGAGGTCGCAGGCGCCCAGCTCCTCCCACCACGTCCCGTCCACGGTGTGGCCCTTGTAGCGGCGCAGGTCGGCTCCCTTGGCCAGGAGGTGGGCGGCGTGGTCGCCGTAGTCGATGGCGAGGAAGAGCCCGCGCTGGAGGGCCGTGGCCAGATCCGAAGCCACGGCGGGCAGGGCCGCGCACCACACGCTGCCGTCGCCGGGCTCGAGGTTGCCACCTTGCGACGCGAACCAGTCGGCGCTCTCGGCGTGGTCGAAGGGATGCCACTCGGGGCCGGAGGCGGTGAGGACTTCCCGCGTCCACCGCGTGCCGTCCCACTTCCAGGGCTGGGTGGGCAAGGCGTCGAAGAGCTCGTTGCTGAAGACAGCGCCGGTGAAGGGTGGAATGGGTTCGGACTCTGGGATGAACTTGGCGCGTCCATCGGCGAGGAAGGGGCGCAGGGCCTCCGCCGCCGCAACCCGGGCTGCCGGATTGTCATCCCGGTGGACGTAGCGCAGGGCCTTCGCGAATTCGCCGGAAGCGGCGGACAGGAGATCGCGGCCGAGCCAGCCACGGCCTGCACCAGGCTCGAGGGCTATGAACTCCGGTGTTCGATCGAGGCGCTCCCACGCGGCCTCCAGGCGCACCGCCAGGGCCTGGCCGAGGAGCGGACCCAGGTCCAGGGCCGTGTAGTAGTCCTTGTCTTCGAAGCCCCAGGGACCACTCGCGCGACGGTAGTAGCCGTTCACCGGATCGTAGAGGGCGAAGGCCATCACCTCCGCGGCCGGGATGGGGCCCTCCTGCAAGCGCGCCTGGGGCGCAGCGGGGATCGGCTTCAAGGCCGCCCCTTCGCCAGCGGCCACTTCGCCAGCATCCACGGCAGCAGCCACTGGGTCACCAGCAGGGCCAGGGCCACCCCGCCGAGGCAGGCTAGGCCGAGGCCCTGCAGGGTGCGGTAGCCGCTGAAGACCAGGCCGCCGAAGCCCGCCAGGGTCGTGCCCGCGCAGACGGCGTTGACCCGGGCGACCCGCGCGGCGGCGTGGACGTCGCCCCGGGCCCGGTGCAGCAGGTTCATGGCGGTGTCCACGCTGACGCCCAGGGCGATGGGGATCGCGACGATGCTGAGGAAGGTGAGGGGCTCGCCGCAAAGGCCGAGGATGCCTAAGGACCCGATCTGTCCCGCCGCCAGGGGCACCAGGGCCAGGGCGCAGAAGCGCAGGGAGCGGCCGAAGAGGGCGACGGCCACCAGGACGATGGCGAGGGCCACCAGCACGCTGTCCCGCAGGCTCGTCTTCGCCACGGACTTGATGGCGCGGAAGAGGGGCCGGTTGCCCACGAGGCGCGCGCCCTGGGCCTCCAGGGCGTCCATGACCCGCTCCTGGGCGGCTTCGTCCAGGCGGATGGGGATGGTGAGGACCGGGGGCTGGGGCTCCGGAGGGCGCGGCCGCCGCAGCCAGTCCCGCAGGGTCCAGCGCTCCGGCGGCAGCCGGGTGGCGGCGGGCTGGGGGAAGAGAGCCTGCAGGACGTCCGCCACGTGGGCGGGATCGTTGAGGCTGTCCCGGAAGGCGGCGAGGGGGCGCTCCAGGGCCACGGGGTCGAGGCCCGCCTTCGAGGCGGTCTCCAGGGTGCGGCGATGCCAGGTCTCGGAGGCGAGGATGCGCCGCAATTCCGGATCGGCCTCCTTCCAGAAGGGCAGGGGCAGGCCCTCCTTGCGCAGCAGCTCCGCCGCGGCGTTCCAACGCTTGGGCACCTGGACGTCGTCGTCCAGCGGGATCTGGAGGGCCAGGGGCTGGAGGCCGGCGCCCAGCACCTTCCCCAGGCGCTCCTGGAGCTCCAGGGCCGGGTTGCCGCTCTGGCGGAAGCGCCGCAGATCCTCCTCCCAGGTGACCCGGGTGGCCGCGATTCCCGCCAGGACCACGGCGGCGACGGCGAGGGCGGCCTTCCAGCCCTTCGCCGGGCGGAGCGGGGCCTCCGTGGCGGCCCGGGGCGCGAAAGG
>JBGASS010000126.1:0-7066 GCA_044229555.1 Holophagaceae bacterium | reverse complement strand
TCGCCGCGGATGAGCCGGGCCACCTGCTCGGCGGGGAACTGGCCCTTGTGGCGCTGGGCGAGGCGGGAAAGATCCGGGGGCGCGGTCTTCAGCCGGGCCGCGACCGGTCCGTCCCCGGCCCCCTTGAGCCCATGGCAGCTGGCGCAGTAGGCCATGTACATCTCCGGACCGGAGCCCGGGGACGTGTAGGGCGCGGGCAGCTTGTTCACCTTGGCCCCCTGGGCCAGGGCCGTGACGCCGAAGACTGCTCCAAGGGCGAGGATGCGGACGGGGCGGTTCATGGGATTCTCCTTGGACCCTGCGCTGGCCGCGCGCACCGGGGACCCGGATCCTCCAGCCCCCGGCGATGGTCCAGGGCCAGCGTGGAACCCGCCTCCCGGCAGGTCCAGTGACGGCCCTCACAGACCTGGGGTAGGTTTTGCGCCTTTCCCCTGGCGGTCCCGGGCCGCCTGGAAAACAATCCGGGATCCCTCCCGGTGTCCCATGCCCCACCCTTCCGCCGTGGCCGCCGCCGCGGACCGCATCGAAGCCGAACTGCGCCGCCTGGGGTGGTGGTCCGCAGCGCCCCTGCTCCCGGAGCAGTACGCCTTCCACCAGGCCTTCGCCATGGACACCATGGCCTTTTCCCAGTGGCTCCAGTTCGTGTTCCTGCCCCGGGTCCGCGACGCGGTGGCGTCGGGGGAATTCCCGCCAGGCAGCATGGTCGCGGCCCAGGCGATGCGCGAATTCGATGGGCAGGAGGAAGCGGGTCCCCTGATCTCCCGGCTGTCGGCCTTCGACGCCCTCTTCGGCTGATCGGGGCTTGCGCATGCGCGGCCCTGGGCCGGCCAACCCGGGAAGGCCCCCCTCGCGCCTCAGTGTTTCGAGCCGCCGAGGCCCCGCACGCCCTCGGCGATCTCCCGGCTGAAGCGGTCCAGGATGCGGTCGTGGGCCGCCACCAGAGCCTCCAGACCCGGGCCGGAGACCGGCTCATCCAAGACCGAGCGGCGCAGGAGCCGGGCCGGGCCACCGGCGGCGGGCACCAGCATCCAGGTGGCCCGCAGGCCGAGGAGGGCGCCGGGACGGCCCTCCAGGCGCTGCACGTCCACCTCCAGGCGCCAGGCGGCCTTCACCCGGTCGCCGTAGGGATAGGCCACCACGGCGTCGCTGCCCAGGAGAGCGCCCAGGTTCTCCACCAGGACCCGCTGCACGTCCTTGTCGAGGCCGTTGCCCCAGCGGTGCGCCTCCGAGAGTTCCGCGGAGCCCGCCCCGGCGGCCACCACGAGCTGGGGCCTCTGCAAAGAATCCGGGAGGCGCACCGGCCAGACTTCCAGGGCCGGCGCCCCCGCGGCGGCCTCCCGGGTCGAACGGGGCCGCAGGGTATGGAACACGGCGCCGAGCGGGAAAGGCAGCCGAGGAAGGCCGTCAGGCCAAGGAGGATCGTCCAGCGCGGCGAGCGGCTCATTTTTGCTTCCCCTTCCCGAAGACCAGGGATTCCGGCTGGCGTTCCAGGCTGTCCGCGAGATCCCGCAGGGCCCGGGAGGCCTTGGTGAACTCCTCCAGGGCCCGGTGCAGGTCCTGCTGCGCGGGCGAATCGGCCCGGAGCGTCCGTTCCAGGGTGGCGAAGGCGGTCTGGGCCTGCTCCAGGGTGGCCTTGGCCTGGGGCGCCGTCTCCTGGTCCAGCTTCGCCATGAGGGCGCCGGTCTGTTTCAGGGTCTCCTGGAGGACCGGGATCGCCGCCCGCACCTCCGCCACGATCTCCTCCAGGGGCAGCTTCTGCAGCCGTTCCGCGAGGCTGGCCAGGTTGTCCACCATGGCGGTCATGGTGGAGGGCATGGTGGGGATCTCGGGATACTTGCCGTAGCGCCCGAGGTTCTTCACCGGTCCGTGGGCCTGGATGCTCAGGTCCACGAACATGCTGCCGGTGAGGAGGGAGGCGGGCTTGAGCTGGGCCCGCAGGCCCCGCTTCACCAGCCGCTGGATCACCGCGTCCGTGGCGGGGAGCTTGGAGCCCACCACGGCGAAGCGCTCGGGCTCCAGGGCGATGAGGACGGGGATCTTGCCTTCCAGGGTGTCGGCGTGGAACTCCAGCTTGAAGTCCTCCACCTGGCCCACCTTGATGCCCTGGAACTCCACCGGCGCGCCGTGGGTGAGGCCCCGGACGGATTCGTTGAAGTGCACGACGTAGAAGTGGCGGTTCTTGATGACCTTCTCGTTGATGGAATCGTGGTTGGGATAGAGGGTGAACACGTGGCCCTTGGTCACCTTCTCGCTGCCTTCCAGGCTGACGGGGTTCTCGAAGGAGATGCCGCCGAGGAGGATGTCCGCCATGGACTCGGAGCGCACCCGCAGGCCGTTGGCGTCCAGGGTGACGTCCACGCCGCCGGCGTCCCAGAACCGCGTGTCGGTGCGGACCAGGGCGTCGTAGGGCGCGTTGATGAAGGCCTTGATGGAGACGGATTGGCCGTCCTTCTCCAGGTCGTAGCCCGCCACCTCCCCGACCCGGATCTGCCGGTAGTGGACGGGACTGCCGATGTTGAGGGAGCCCGCCTTGTCCGCCCGCAGGGTCACCAGCAGGCCCGGCTGGTGGGTGGTCTGGAGCCCGGGCGCCTCCAGGCCCGTGTAGTCGCGGGTGAAGGCGCCGTCCTCCACGGGCTTTCCAGGGTCCATGGCGATGTAGGCGCCGGAGAGGAGGGTCCCCAGGCCGCTGATGCCGCCGCTGCCGATGCGGGCCCGGACGATCCAGAAGCGGGTGTTGGCGGAGAGGAGGGGTGCCGCCTGCTTGGTGATCTCGGCGGTGACCACGACGCGGCTGAGGCCCCGGTCGAGGCCCACCGCCGTCACCTTCCCCACGTCCCCGTCCTTGTAGCGGACCTTGGTCTGGCCGGCCTCCAGGCCCTCCGCGGAGAGGAAGGTGACGGTGACGGTGGGGCCCCGGGAGGTACAGGACTTCACCGCCAGGATGGCGCCCACCAGCAGGGCCACCATGGGCAGCAGCCAGACCATGGAGGGGCGCCAGCGCGCCTGCACCACGGGCTCGGCGGGGCCGTCGGGATTCCCGGAGGACTCAGGGAGGTGGTCGGTCATGGGCGCGCTCCAGCCTACCCCAGTCGCGGCGGGGCGCGAAGCCGGCGCGGGGCCTCGGGCCTTCCGGCGGCCTCATCCCCGGGCGGTCTCGAGATTGTCCCAGACCAGCCGCGGATCGAAGGTGAGGGCGGCCAGCATGGTGACCACCACCAGGAGGGCGAAGGCGACGGAGCCCGGCGCGGGCTCGATGGTGGCCACGTTGCCCAGGGAGACCATGGCCACCATCAGGGAGACGGCGAAGATGTCCACCATGGACCAGCGGCCCACCAGCTCCGTGAGCCGGTAGAGGCGGGCGCGCTGCACGGGATTCCAGGCCGAGCCCCGGTGTTCGGCCACCAGGAGCGTGGCGAGGATGGAGATCTTCAGGACCGGCACCAGCACGGAGGCGAGGAAGATGATGATCGCGAGGTGCCACTCGCCGGTGCGGGCGAAGTGGATCACCCCGCCCATGATGGTGTCCGCCTGGGTCTTGCCGAGGCTCACCACCTTCATCACCGGCAGGAGGTTGGCGGGGACGTACAGCACGCAGGCGGTGGCCAGGAGGGCCCAGGTGCGCTGGCGGCTCTCGGGCTTGCGGGTGCGCAGGGTGGCGTTGCAGCGGGGGCAGCGCCACCGCGTGCCCCGGGGGACGAGGGCGTGGCAGGCCAGGCAGGTCACCAGCTGGGCGCTCCGGGCGGTGGCGGCGCCCGCGGCGGCGGGGCCGGTCTCCTCGACCTCCCCCAGGTCGTGCCACACGGCGGCGGGATCCACCGCCGAGAGGGCCGCCGCGGCCACCAGGACGAAGGCCCCGAGGGCGTAGAGGCCCGGCCCCGGCACCAGGGTCGCCATGGCCGCCAGCTTCACGTAACTCACCAGGATGCCCAGCACGAAGACCTCGGCCATCCCCCAGGTCTGGAACTGCTCCACGACCCGGAAGAGGCGCGCCGTGGCGCGGGTCTGGCGGCCGGAGCGGACGCGGAGGAGCACCCAGGCCATGCCCAGGAGGTGGGCGAAGGGGGCCAGGATGGCGGTGGTGAGGAGGATGCCCGAGAGCCAGGGCCAGCCCAGCTCCGCGAGGATGGAGGCGCAGCCCGGCAGGGTGGCCACCTTGACCTGGCCCCGCAGGGTCATCTCCAGCAGGGGGAAGGCGTTGGCCAGGACGAAGAGGATGAGGGCGGTGAGGTAGAGGGCCAGGGCCCGGTCCCGGCTTCGTCATGCCCGCCCCGGCGCAACACCGCCCCGCAGCGGCTGCACCGCGCCGTCACCCCCCGGGGCGGCGCCACCGCCCGGTGCAGGAGGTCGCACTGGGGGCAGGCCATGAGGGCGGGGGTGGGCATGGGAGGCGAGGAAGGGATCTCCTCAGCTTAGGGCCTTTCCGGACCTCGAGGGGCAGCTAGCGCCGGCCCGCGCCCTCGACTTCCGTCCCGGTGAAGTCCTCCCCGGGATTGATGAACTGGTCCTCCTCGACGCCGTGCTGGCGGTCGTGGAGCTGCTTGTAGCGGCCGTCCAGGGCCAGGAGCTCGCGGTGGGTGCCGCGCTCGACGATCTGGCCCTGCTCCACCACGAGGATCTGGTCGGCGCTTTCGATGGTGCTGAGGCGGTGGGCGATGACGAAGGTGGTGCGGCCGGCGCGGAGCCGGCGCAGGCCGTCGCGGATCAGGGCCTCGCTCTCGCTGTCGAGGCTCGACGTCGCCTCGTCCAGCAGCAGGACGCGCGGATCCGCCAGGATGGCCCGGGCGATGGCGACCCGCTGGCGCTGGCCGCCGGAGAGCTTCACGCCCCGCTCGCCGACGATGGTGTCGTAGCCCTTCTCGAAGCGGTCCACGAACTCGTTGACGTGGGCGATGCGGCCCACGGCCTCGACCTCGTCGCGGGTGGCGCCGGGCTTGGCGAAGCCGATGTTCTCTCCCACGGTGCCGTCGAAGAGGAAATTGTCCTGCAGCACCACGCCCAGCTTGCTGCGGTACTCCCGGAGCCGCACGGATTCCACGTCCTGGCCGTCCACCAGCACCTGGCCTTTTTGAGGATGGTTGAAGGCCATGACCAGGGAGATGATGGTGCTCTTCCCCGAACCGCTGGAGCCCACCAGGGCCACGGTGGAGCCCGCGGGGACGTCGAAGGAGAGGCCCTTCAGCACCGGCGCCCCGGCCTCGTACTCGAAGTGGACGTCCCGGAACTCGATGCGGCCCTCGACGGCCGGGAGGGGCGCGCGCTTCAGGTCCTCCTGGTCCTCCGTGGGCATGTCCAGGATCTCGCGGATGCGGTCCAGGCCCGCGAAGGCCTCGCTCACCTGGGTGCCGATGTTGGCGATCTGGACCACAGGGGCCGCCAGCAGCCCGACGAAGAAGGTGTACATGATGAGGTCGCCCAGGGTCATGGCCCCGGCGAAGATGGCGCGGCCGCCGATGATCATGATGAGGACGCCCACGGCGCCGATGATGGCGGTGGAGAACGCGGTGATGGCGCTGGTGCCGGTGATGGTGCCGGCGATGTTCTTGAAGAGCTTCTCGGCCCCTTCGGCGAAGATCTTCGTCTCCCGGGCTTCGGCCACGTAGACCTTGAGGATGCGCACGCCCCCCACGGATTCCGCCAGCCGGCCGGTGATGTCGGCGGTGATCTCGCTGCGCTGGCGGAAGAGGGGGCGCAGCTTGTTGAAGGCCAGGGCCATGGCGCCGCCGAAGGCGCTGAGGAACACCACCGAGGCGAGGGTCAGGCGCCAGTTCAGCCAGAACAGCACGCACAGCGAGATGATGGCCGTGAGCACGCCGCCCACCAGCTGGATCAGCCCCGTGCCCACCAGGTTGCGGATGCCCTCGGCGTCGTTCATGACCCGGGCGATGACGATGCCGCTCTTGGTGGAATCGAAGTAGCGGATGGGCAGGCGCAGGATGTGGTCCTGCACCCGCTGGCGCATGGCCATGATGGCCCGCTGGGCCGCCACGCTCACCACCTGGGAATTGGCGTAGCTGGTGACCGCCTGCACCAGGGTCGCGGCGCCGGCGGCGAGGGCCAGGGGCGTCAGGAGGTGGGTGTTGTGCTTGCCCAGCACCTCGTCGATGAGGTACTTGGTGCTGGCGGGCAGCACGAGCCCCGCCAGGCGGCTGACGAGCATGAGAAGGAAGCCGATGGCCAGGGACTTCCGGTGGTCGACGAGCAGGGTCCGCGCCTCGCGCCAGGCGCGCTTGGTGTCCACCTTGGGCTTGGTCTTTGCCTCGGCCATCGATGCTCCGCGAAAGGTGGAGCATCGCATGGGGTCCCGGAGGCCGGAATAGGCACCCCGCAGTGCGCGCCCGGCGCACTACTCCTGAGGCTGTTCCAGCGATCCCGCCTCGAACTGGCGCTCCGCCCGCATGGCCCGGAGGATCCAAAGGGTCCCGGCGCCTTCATCCACGCGGTAGAAGATCCGCAGGAGCGGCACCACCACCCACTCCCGGGCCGGATGCTCCGGAGCTTCCGGAATCCGCCGCCCCGATTCCGGAAAGGCGGCCATGCGACCGATGAGCTCCTCGATGCGCAGGGCGAGGTTCGCCGCGGCGTCGAGGTCGGCCTGGGCGATGAACCCCAGGATCTCGTGGAGGTCCTGCCGGGCGTGGCGCGTGAAGCGGACCTTCAGCGCCGCCATTTCGCCAGGTCCGCCTTCACCTCATCCCAGCTGTGGACCAGGCCATGGGCGATGTCCTGCTCGGCCTCATCGAGGGACTTCAGGACCTCGTAGCGGCGCGTGAGGGTTTCGTAGGTGGCCATGTCCAGGATCACCGCCGCCGCCCGCCCGTGCTCCGTGATGACCATGGGCGTACGGTCCCGGCGCAGGGCGTCCAGCACCTTTCCCGCCTGGCGCTTCATGTCGGTGATTGGGACGAGGATGGGGATCATTGACACGCTCTTTGGTGCCAATATTGGTGCTTTTTTTGACCCGATGCAAGCCCTGCCCCGCATCCTCAGGGATCTGTGGCTTCGAACGGCGCCTCCCGGGAAGTGCAAGGAATCCCGCGTCTGGTGGCGACATGGCGTACGGAGCACG
>JBGASS010000125.1:0-7050 GCA_044229555.1 Holophagaceae bacterium | reverse complement strand
GCGGGTGCAGGCGGAGGAGGCCCTCCGGGAACGGGAGCACCTCTACCGCTCCCTCTTCGAGAACATGCTGAACGGCTTCGCCCACTGCCGCATGATCCGGGAGGAGGGCCGGCCCCTTGACTTCGTCTACCTCAGCGTCAACGAGGCCTTCGAAACCCTGACGGGCCTGAAGGACGTAGTCGGCCGGCGGATCTCCGAACTGGTTCCGGGCATCCAGGAGCGGGACGCGGAACTGCTGGAGACCTACGGCCGGGTGGCCAGCGGCGGCCCGCCGGAGAAGTTTGAACGCTACGTCGAAGCCATGGGCATCTGGTTCGCTGTGGCGGTCTACAGCCCCAAGCCGGACCACTTCGTCGCCGTTTTCGACGTGATCACCGAGCGCAAGGCCGCCGAGCAGGCCCTGCGCGCGAGCGAAGAAAAGCTGCGGATGATCGTCGAGCACAGCCGGCAGCTGTTCTACTCCTACGCGGCGGATGGCCGGGTCACCTACGTCAGCCCCCAGGTCCAGGACTTCTTCGAAACGGGGGCGGAGGACAGCTACCGCCCCTGGACGGACTTCCTGACGGCCAACCCGGCCAACGCCGACGGCCTGGCGATGCACCGGAGGGCCCTGGCGACCGGGGAGCGGCAGCCCCCCTACCAGCTGGAGATGGTGTCCGCCCGGGGCCGCAGGTTCTGGGTGGAGGTCCAGGAATCCCCGGTGGTCCAGGACGGCCGCACCCTCGCCATCGTCGGAGCCCTGACGGACATCACCGGCAGCAAGATGGCCGACGACCAGCTGCGCCTGCAGAGCGGCGCCCTGGAGGCCGCGGCCAACGCGATCCTCATCACGGACCGGGACGGGCTGATCGAATGGTCCAACCGCGCCTTCACGGCCATGACCGGATTCACGCGGGAGGAGGCCCTCGGCCAGAAGCCCGGCGCCCTGCTCGGTTCCGGCCGGCACGGCCCGGCCTTCTACGAGGCCATGTGGGCCACCATCACCGCCGGCGAGACCTGGCAGGGCGAGGTGGTGAACCTGGCCAAGGGCGGACGCGCCTACACCGAGGAGATGACCATCACTCCCCTGCGGGACGACCAGGGCGAGATCACCCACTTCATCGCCATCAAGCAGGACATCACGGCCCGGAAGCGCGCCGAGGACGACCTCTCCAGCCTCAACCGCTCCCTGAAGATGCTCAGCGCCTGCAATGAGGCCCTGATCCGGGCGGAGAGCGAGCAGGAGCTGCTCGAGGTGATCTGCCAGGTGGTCGTCCAGCTCGGAGGCTACCGGCTGGCGTGGGTGGGCTACGCCTGGGACGACGCCCGGCGCACCATCGAACCCGTGGCCTCCGCCGGGGACCGGGACGGCTACCTGTCGGAAATCCAGGTCACCTGGGCCGACGGCGATCCCGCGGGGATGGGCCCGGCGGGCCGCGCGGTCCGCACCGGCGAAGCGGCCGTGTTCGCCGACATCGCCCAGGAACCCGAGGCCTTCCCCTGGCTGGAGGCCATGCAGCGCCGGGGCTTCCGGGGCGTCATCGGGCTGCCCCTGCGGCACGGCGCGAAGACCTACGGCGTCCTGACCCTCTATTCGGAGGAACCCCTCACCCTGTCCCCCGGGGACCTCGCGCTGCTGCGGGAGCTGGCGGACGACCTGGCCTTCGGGATCGACAACCTGCGCGCCGGCCGGGAGCGCCGGCAGATGCAGGAGGCCGTGCTGAAGATGGCCCAGGGGGTTTCGGGAAGGGGCCAGGGGGCCTGCGGGGATGCCTTCTTCGACCTCATCGCCCGCAGCCTGACGGAAGCGCTCCAGGCCGGCGGGGGGCTCATCGCCCGGCTGGTGGGCCCCCGGGGCGAATCCGTCGAGACGCTCGCGTTCATCGATGCGGGCCGGAAGCTCGACAACCTGAGCTACTCCCTGGCGGGAACCCCCTGCGCCTCCGTGATCGAGGGCGATACCTGCCTGATCCGCGAGGACATCCAGGCCCGGTTTCCCGAGGACCGCATGCTGGCGGAATTCGGCATCCAGGCCTATGCCGGCACCCCCCTGCGGGATTCGAAGGGCCGGACCCAGGGCCTCCTGGCGGTCTATTTCCGGTCGCGCATCGACAATGCCGAATTCGTGAAGTCGACCCTGGAGGTCTTCGCCGCCCGCGCCGCCGGGGAGCTGGAGCGGCTGGAGACCGACGCGCGGATCCTGGAGCAGGCCTCCCTGCTGGACAAGGCCCCCGACGCGATCCTGGTGCGGGACATGGAGAACCGCGTGCAGTTCTGGAACCAGGGCGCCCAGCGCCTCTACGGCTGGACCGCCGCCGAAGCCGTCGGCCGCTCGGTGGTGGACCTCCTCTTCGACAGCCCCGACATCTTCCAGGCGCCCCAGAGCCTCCTGCTGGCGGAACGCGAATGGCGCGGCCGGGTCGTGCAGCACCGGAAGGACGGCAGCCACCTGACGGTGGAAGGCCACTGGACGCTGGTGCTGGACGAGGCCGGCCAGCCCCGCGCCGTGCTCGCCATCAACACCGACATCACCGAGCGGGTGCGGGCCGAGGAGGAGCTGCACCAGTACACCCAGCGCCTGGAGGCCCTGCGGGAGATCGACGCGGCCCTCCTCGGCGCCCGCAGCACCCCTGAGCTGGCCCAGGCCGCCCTGATCCGGCTGCGGAACATCGTCCCCTTCGAGCGCGCGGCGGTGGTGCTCCTCGATCCGGGCCTGGGGGAGGGCGCCATCGCGGCCGTGGACCAGGAGCAGCCCTGGACGCCCCTCCCCGGCGAGAGGAGGCCCCTCGGCGACTTCCGGGATGCCCGGGAACTGCTCGCGGCGCCCTTCCTCAACGTCCCGGATCTGACCACCGTCCAGAGGAGCGGGGTGGAGCAGCTCCTCTTCTCCCAGGGCCTGCGGAACCACGTCTACATCCCCATGGAGAGCGACGGGGCGCAGCTGGGATTCGTCGCCCTCTCCGCGATGGCTCCGGGCCAGCTCACCCCGGAGCACACGGAGATCGCCCTCGACATGACGGACCAGCTCGCCGTGGCCCTCCAGCACATCCGGCTGAAGGAGGAGCTGGAGCGGGCGAACCTGCAGCTCGAGTCCAAGGTGGAGGAGCGCACCGCCGAACTGCAGACCACCGTGGCCACCCTCCAGCTCCTGGAGGGGGAGCTGCGGAAGCGGGAGGCCGAGGCCTGGGCGGCCAGCGAAGCGAAATCCACGTTCCTCTCCTCCATGAGCCACGAGCTGCGCACGCCCCTCATCGGCGTCACCGGCATGCTGGAGGTGCTCGGCCAGAGCGAGCTCAGCGACCAGCAGCGCCAGGTGGTGGGCATCATCCATGAATCGTCCGAAAGCCTGCTGCACATCATCGGGGACATCCTCGACTTCTCGAAGATCGAGGCCAACAAGCTGGAGCTGGCCCCCCAGACCGTCTCGGTGCGGGCCCTCGTGGACTCCGTCGCGAACACCTTCCGCTCCGCCCTCTCCGCCAAGGGCTTGCGGTTCTTCCTGGAAGTGGAGCCCGGCGTCGCCCCCGCCCACGTGGCCGACGGGATGCGCATCCGCCAGATCCTGAACAATTTCCTGAGCAACGCGGTGAAGTTCACCGAAAGCGGGTCCGTCACCCTCCGGCTCCGGAGGCTGGGCTCCGGCGGCGGCCGGGAGACCCTGGCCATCGAGGTCCAGGACACGGGCATCGGGGTCTCCCCGGAAAGCCAGGCGAAGCTCTTCGCCCCCTTCACCCAGGCCGAGGCCAGCACCACCCGCCGCTTCGGCGGCACGGGCCTCGGCCTGGTCATCTCCCGCCGGCTGGCGGAGCTGATGGGGGGCAGCCTCCGCATGGAGAGCGCGGTGGGGCTGGGCACCACCATGATCCTCACGCTGGTCCTGCCCCTCGGCGAAGAGGCGGACCTTCCCCGGTCCCGGGGCCCCGAGGAGCCGGTGGCGCACCCCCTGCGGCCCGCGCCCAGCCTCGAGGAGGCGGAGCGGGAGCGGAGCCTGGTCCTGCTGGCGGAGGACCACCCCACCAACCGCCTCGTCATCACCCAGCAGGTGAACCGGGCGGGCTTCGCCCTGGAAGTCGCGGTGGACGGGCAGGAGGCCTTCGAGCGCTGGCAGAGCGGCCGCTACGCCATCATCCTCACGGACCTGCACATGCCCCGCATGGACGGGATCCAGCTGACCCGGGCCGTGCGGGAGCTTGAACGGGAGCGGGAGCTGCCCCGGACGCCGATCCTCGCCCTCACCGCCAACGCCCTGGGGGGCGAGGCCGAGCGGTGCCTGGAGCTGGGCATGGACGACTACCTCATCAAGCCCGTGAACATCGCCCTGCTGGCCTCGAAGCTGAGGCAGTGGCTGCCCCATGTGGCGGCGGCCGAAGGCGCGGCCGCGGGCACCGGGGCCGCCGGGCCGCCGACCGGCCTCGACGCCGGGATCCTGCTGGACCTCTGCGGCGGCGACCGGGGGGCGGCGAAGGCCATCCTGGAGGACTACCTCAAGGCCACCCGGGAGGATCTGGGGGAGCTGCGGGAGGCGCTGGGACGGCAGGACCGGCCCGCCCTCCAGCGGCAGGCCCACCGCATCAAGGGCGCCAGCGCCATGGTGGGCGCCCAGGACCTGGCCCGCCTGGCGGCGGAGCTGGAGGCCGCGGCCCGGGCCGAGGGCGCCGGCGGGGACCCCGCGCCGGACCTCGTCTCGGCCTTGCAGAAGGCGCTCGACGCCCTCCGCTGGACACCCTGAGGGCGGCGGGCGCGGCGCCCGGCCCGTCGCCGGGGCGCGGACCCGGCCCTGGCATCATGGAGCCCCGAGGTCCCCGCCATGCCTGAAGCCGCCCTCCGCGTCCGCGGACTGAAGAAGCAGTACCCCGGCGTGCTCGCCGTGGCCGGCGTCGACCTGGACGTCCGGCGCGGCGAGGTCTTCGGCCTGCTGGGCCCCAACGGCGCCGGCAAGACCACGACCCTGGAGATCATCGAGGGGCTCACGGAGGCGGACGCCGGGGACATCGAGGTGCTGGGCCTGGACTGGACGCGGAGCGGCTCCGAGATCCGCGCGCGCATCGGCGTGCAGCTCCAGAGCACCTCCCTCTTCAACAAGATCACGCCCCGGGAGGCCCTCACCCTCTACGGGGGCTACTACCCGAAAGCCCGCACCGCCGACGAGCTGCTGGAGCTGGTGCAGCTGAGGGACAAGGCCGACGCCTTCCACATCACGCTGAGCGGCGGGCAGATGCAGCGGCTGGCGCTCGCCATGGCGCTGGTGAACGATCCCGAGCTGGTCTTCCTGGACGAGCCCACCACCGGCCTCGACCCCCAGGCCCGGCGCAGCCTCTGGGACGTGGTGCGGCGCATCAAGGCCGAAGGCCGGACCGTCATCCTCACCACCCACTACATGGACGAGGCGGAGGCCTTGTGCGACCGCCTCGCCATCATGGATCACGGCCGCGTGCTCACCACGGGGACGCCCGCCGAGCTCATCGCCGCGCTGGCCATCCCCAGCGTGGTGGAGCTGAGCTTCGACGGCGCCGCCCCGGCGGTGGAGGGCTTCGCGGAACGCATCGGGAACCCCATCGAGGCGCGGGGCGACCTCTGGGAGATCCCCACGCCGGATCCCAAGTCCCTGCTGCCCAGGCTCCTCGACGCCGCCGAGGCCGCGGCCCTCCCCTATCAGCAGGTCCACGTGCGCCGGGCGACCCTGGAGGACGTCTTCCTCCACAGGACCGGCCGCAGCCTGCGGGACTGAGTTCGACCCCTACCTCGCACCCCTTCCGGGAGTCCTTCCGATGCTGCTCTGGCGCCAGTTCCTCATGGAGTGGAAGCTCTACGGCCGCGACCGCGGGGCCATGTTCTGGACCTTCGCGTTTCCGGTGCTGATGCTCCTGGGCTTCGGCGTGATCTTCAAGGGCGGCGACGCCCCGAAGCTCGCCGTGGTGTGGGTGCCGCCGGCCCAAATGCAGGCGAAGGACGAGGCCCTGCTGAAGGCCCTGGGCCAGTTCCCCGTCAAGCTCATCCCCCTGGCTCCCGCCGAGGCGGAGGCGCGGTGGTCGAGGGGCGAGACCGCGGTGCAGGTGGAACCCGCCTTGGACGGCTTCCGCATGCGGGTGAACAGCTACCTCGTCGCCCAGGGCCAGATGACGGCCCAGGTGGTGCAGCAGGCCTTCCTCGTTTCCCAGTCCCAGCTCCAGGGCCTGCCCATGCCCAAGCTCATCCCGGTCTCCATGGAGAGCCCGGGCCACGCGAAGTCGGCGAACTACGCGGCCTTCCTCCTGCCGGGCCTGCTGGGCATGAACCTCATGAGCATGGGCCTCTTCGCCGTGGGCATGGTGAACGTGAGCTACCGGGAGAAGGGGAAGTTCCGCCGCCTGGCGGTGACGCCCCTGCCGAAGTGGGTCTTCCTCCTGGGCCAGGTGCTGCACCGCCTCACCGTCACCCTCATCCAGACCGTCTTCCTGCTCCTGGTGGGCCGCTTCGTCTTCGGCATCGTCAACGAGGGCTCCTACGCCCTGCTGGCGGCGGTGATGGTGCTCGGCACCGCCTGCTTCATGGCCATGGGCTTCGCCCTCTCGAGCTTCGCGGAGACCAGCGAGACCTACGCCGCGATCTCGAACCTCCTCTTCTTCCCCATGATGTTCCTCAGCGGCGTCTACTTCACCCTCGACGCCGCGCCGAAGTGGCTGCAGCAGGCGGTCATCGTCCTGCCCCTCTCGCCCTTCCTGAAGGCCCTGCGGGCGGTCTTCAACGACGGCGCGGGGCTCGCGGCCCACGCCTTCGGCCTGGGGGTCGTGGCCCTGTGGGCCGCCCTCTGCTTCGGGCTGGCGGTGAAGCGGTTCCGCTGGGCCTGATCGCGCCTAGAATCGGTCCAGCATGTTCCCCCTGCCCCTGCTTCTCGGTGTTCCGGCCCTGGCGGCGCCGTCCTCCCAGACCGCCTTCCCGGCCCAGCTCAAGCTCGTGGAGCAGGCCAGCCAGGAAGGCTTCCCCCTGGAGCGGCCCTTCCCCGGCCGCCGCGGACGGAAGCTGAAGGCCGCGGGCGTGTACCTGCGGGTGCGCGACGGGGCGAAGCTCTACGCCCTCGCGCTCTACGTGGAC
>JBGASS010000124.1:0-7118 GCA_044229555.1 Holophagaceae bacterium | reverse complement strand
GGCCGCCTGCTGAAGGAAAGGTGAAGTCCTTTCACCCTTTGGCCCGCATGGTGTCCATTCCACTCGACTCCAGCCTTGTGTGCCTGGATTCCGGCTTGACCCGGAATGTTCACCTATTTCATGCAATTCAGCCCGATCGAGTAGTTTTCTTGGACAACACCCGGAGGATCGCCCTCAGTCGGCCTGCTCCGGTATCCGGAGGCGCGCTGCTCCAGAATTTTGCGAAGTATCGCGCAGGCGCCTTCTGGATGGCTTCCCGGAATAAAATCTTTCGGCTGGACCCCTATCTCGATCGATGGGAGTTGCGGCTTGATCCGCAGGTGGCCTTCAGGCAGTTTGAAGTCTCCTCTGACGAAGACGTCTTCCTTATCCACCCGGAGAAGGTTCGCGAGGAGGGGAGGTCGCCAAGCCTTGATGTGAACCGGAGAGACAAGCAGAGCCTTGTCTTCGCCAAGCGGTTCCCCCGCAACGCTCAGCAAAGCGATCGCGATATCGAACTGCCGGGTGATTCGCCTGCGTTCTACGAACTCATGGGCGATTCAGCAGGGTTCACGAGATCGTGCGCGTGGGGTGACCTGAGGCTTTTCTATGATCCGGACACCGGGGCGATGGTAGCCCTCGATGCGTCAACTTTGACGGCCCGGACTGTGGACACACCCTGGTTCCGGTATGACCTGGAGGAGACCTGCAAGACGATCGCGAAACATCGGGATCATCTTCCATTGAAGGTGGAATGGGATGGATCCGCGGGGCCGTGGCTGGATTTCCAACCGCAATCCGACAGTGATCTTTTCGTGATCGCCAGGATGACGGTTTCCGTGGAGGCTCGACGGAAGGAGATCCAGTCGAGGTTCGCCGAACAGGGCGTCGATGCGCACTACTTTCCCGACCGGACAGGGTTGCCTTCGGGGATCTGGATTGTCGTCTACCGGTTCGACCGGGAATCGTGGGCATTCAAGGAAGAGTACAAGACGCCATACGACCGCCAGAAGCACAAACAGCCGCTCTGGTACGCGGGTATCGACGGATTGATTCCCTTGAAGGACCATTTCGCCCTGCAGGTTGAGACATTCCGGAAGCAGAAGTTGGCCGAAGCCGAGGCCCGGGCGATGCCGGGCCTGAAGCAGGAGTAGTGCCGCCGACCCACGGTAGGGATTTGGCTGCGGCAGTTGATCCGCCCGCGGCTTTCATGGAATGCTGGCCCTGACATCCGCCCTGGATGTTCGGGAAGCCGGTGGGATTCCGGCGCTGCCCCGCAACGGTATGCACCCCGCCCTGGCGGGATGTCCCGGGAGAACGGTCCTTCTCAGGAACGGGCTTCCGAACCGGAGTCACTGAGGCGCCGCCTCGGGAAGGCCCCGGAACGTCGCAAGGCGTCGGACGCGTGCGAGCCCGGAGACCGGTCCAGGGGTATACCCAACCGTCGAGGGAGCGGAGGGCATCGCGCCCTCGCGCCCATGCCCGCCTTCCTTCGCTTTCATGCGTGGAGGCATGAATGGGCCAGCGCCTTTTCCTTTCCAACCTGATCCTCGCCCTCGCCTGCGGGCCGCGGCTGTCCGCCGGAGCGGCCGACGAGAAGAAGAAGCCCGAGGCCACCGTCACCGTCACGGCGGAGGCCGTGCCCGTGGAGGTGGCGAGGACGCCCAACCCGGTGCGGATCATCGAGGGCGAGGAGCTGGCGCGGCTGCAGGTGCGCACCCTCGCGGAACTCCTCGCCGCGCTCCAGCCCGGCAGCGCCATGCCCACCGGCGGCCCCGGCAAGCAGGCCAGCGCCTTCCTCAACGGCACCCTGTCCCGGAACGTGGTGGTGCTCCTGGACGGGTTGCGCCTCAACGATTCCACGGACGTGAGCCCGAACCTGGGGGCCATCAGCCTCCTGGGCATCGAGCGGGTGGAGCTGCTGCTGGGACCCAATTCCGTGCTCTTCGGCAGCGACGCCATCGGCGGCGTCATCGCCCTGCGCAGCGCGCGGCCCGGCGAGCCCGGCGTCCACGGCTCGGCCTTCCTCCTGGGCGGCACCCAGGCGCAGGCCGGCGCCGGCGCCGCCACGCAGGCGAAGGGCGACTGGGGCTGGCTCGCCGCCGGCGGCGAGGCCACCCGCCAGGGCACGGACTTCCCCGGGGACGACTTCCGCCAGGCCGGCGCCTTCCTGCGGGGCGGCCGCCGCTTCGGCGCCTTCGACCTGACCCTGCACTACCGCAACTCCGGCCAGACCGTCGCCACGCCCTTCGACGTCCAGTACCTGCCGCCCACCTACAGCCCGGTCCGCCTCTTCGTGCCGGACCGGGAGAGCCGGGCCCGGCATCAGAGCTGGGGCGCCGAGCTGCGGTTCGAGGTGTCCAAGGCCCTGGAGCTCGAGAATGCCCTGGGGGTGGTCGAAGGCCGCAGCGGCGACCCCGCGGGCCGGGGCCGGGCCCAGCGCGACCGCGGCTTCCGGCGCTTCGAGGACCAGCTTTCGGTGAACTGGACGCCCTCCGCGATCCTGCGGATCTCGGGCCGCCTCGAAGGCCGCGTGGACACCAGCGAGGCGCGGAACTACTACGACCCCCTGCTCTTCGGCAACGTGCAGTACCGCGGCGAGGGCCGCGACCTGGCCGCCGCGGTGGAAGCGCGCTGGGAGCTCGCGAAGGGCCTGGACTGGGTCAGCGGCCTGCGCCGCGAAGCCACCCATCGGGACCTCACCCGCGTCGCCTCCGCCGAGCGCAGCCGCGTGGGCTCCGCGGAGGCCACCACGGTGAAGAGCGGCCTGAACTGGGTCATGGATCCCTCCCTTCGCCTCTATGCGGCCTTCGGCCAGGGCTTCCGCATGCCCAACCTGGTGGAGTTCACCCTCAACGCCCAGGCCGGCGTGGTGGACGGCCGCGACTACGGCCTCTCCCCGGAGCGGGGCCGCACCCTCCAGATCGGCGCCACGGGGCGCTTCCTGGGGGCCTTCGAATTCCGCCTGGAGGCCCAGCGGACGCGGATCACCAACCTCCTGGCCTACCGCTACGACCCCGCCTTCTCCGGCGCCTTCACGGACCATTACGAGAATGCGGGCACCGTGCAGGCCACGAGCCTCGAAGGGGCGCTGGGCTGGCGGGGCGGCGCGGACACGATCGTGGGCTGGGACCTCGTCCTGCGCAGCCAGGACACCCGGGACCTGGACCACGACACGCCCGCGGACCGCTACGGCGCGAAGAACACGGCCATCGTCCGCCATCCCTTCCTCACGGTCTCGGCCTCGGCCTTCGCCGTCCGGGGGGCCTTCCGCGCCGACGCCCGGCTGGACCGCGTCGGATCCCGCTACGACGTGCAGGACGTGCCCTCCTTCAAGGTCATCAGCACGGGCCACGCCTACACGGAATTGAACGTCGCCCTGGCCTGGTCGCCCCGGCGGGACCTCACGGTGCAGCTGCGGGGCGAGCACCTGCTGCAGCCCAAGCAGGACGTGGCCGACTGGACCTCCGGCGCCTTCGACGGGAACGGCAATGCCTCCCTGGTCTATGGGTTCCCGGCCCCGGGCCGCCGGGCTTCGCTTTCCGCCACCTATCGCTGGTAAGGTCCCGCCATGCTCCGCGCGCTCCTCGGCCTGCTGATCCCGGCGCTCCTGCTGGGAGGAACACCCCGCAGGGTCGTCAGCCAGACCCTCGGCACGGACGAGCTGCTGCTGGCCCTGGCGGACCCTTCCCAGATCGCAGCCCTCAGCCACCTCGCCGCGGACCCCAAGTTCAGCCCGGTGGTGAAGGAGGCCGCTTCCTATCCGAGGCTCCGGGACAGCGACGCCGAAAGCGTGCTGAAGCACCGTCCCGACCTCGTGCTGGTGGCGAGCTACACCCGCGCCGAGACCCGCGCCCTGCTCCAGCGCAGCGGTGTGAAGGTGGTGGCGATCGAGCGCTTCGACACCTTCGAGGAGCTCTGCGCCAACGCGAAGCGGGTCGGCGAGGCCCTGGGCCGCCGGGACCGGGCCGAAGGCCTCGTCGCGGGCTGGAAGGCGCGGGTCGCGGCGCTGCAGGCCCGGCTCGCCGGCGCACCCCCCGTGCGGGTCATCGCGCCGAGCACCTACGGCTTCATCGCCGGCCTCGACACCACCTTCGACGACGTGTGCCGCCACGCCGGCGCGGTGAACGTGGCGGCGGAGGCGGGGCTGAAGGGCCACGCGCCGACGCCGTCGGAGGCCCTGCTCGGCTGGAAGATCGACGTGCTGGTGATCAGCGACGACGAGCGCGGCGACATCGCCGAGCGCCTGAGCGGCCTGCCGCCCTACAAGTTCCTGGAGGCCTTCAAGGGGCGGCGCTTCGCCCGCATCAGCGGCCCCGCCATGTCCTCCATCTCCCAGGCCCGCCTGGAGGCCTACGAGCAGCTGGCGAAGGCCCTCCACCCGGAGCGCTTCCGGTGAGCCTCCGGGCCGCGCTGCTCCTGGCGGCCCTGCTGGCCCTGGCCCTCCTCGCCTCCCTGGCCCTGGGCGAGGTCCACCTCGCGCCGGCGGAGATCGGCCCGGTCTTCCTGGGGGGCGGGGAGGCGATCTCGCGCACCATCGTCCTGGACTTCCGCCTGCCCCGGGCCCTGGTGGCCATGGCGGTGGGCGCGGCCCTGGCGACGTCGGGCGTGCTCATGCAGTCCTTCTTCCGCAACCCCCTGGCGAGCCCCGGCCTGCTGGGGGTGAGCAGTGGCGGGGCCCTGGGCGCCGTGCTCGCCTTCGCCTCGGGCTGGGCCTCGGTGTCCATGTGGTCGCTGCCCCTCGCCAGCATCGCCGGGGCCTTTCTGGCCACGCTGGCGGTGATCGCCATCGCCCGGGAAGGCGCCAGCACCGAGCACCTGCTCCTGGCCGGCGTCGCCATGAACGCCCTCTTCGGCGCCGCCACCAGCTTCATCCTCACCCTGAAGGCGGGCCACTTCGAGGTGGGCGGCCAGATCCTCTTCTGGCTCATGGGAGGCCTGGAGAGCCGCACCTGGGAGCACGTGGGGATCAGCCTGCCCGGCGTGCTCCTCGCCTGCCTCCTGGTGCTGCCCTCGGCCCGCGCCCTCAACCTCCTGGCCATGGGAGAACTCGGCGCCCAGAGCCTGGGCGTGAACGTGCGGCGCCTGCGCTGGGAGCTGGTGATCCTCTCCACCATCCTCACGGCCCTGGCGACGGCCGTCGGGGGCGTGGTGGGCTTCGTCGGGCTCATCGTGCCCCACCTCCTGCGCCTGGCCTTCGGTCCGGACCACCGGCGCCTCCTGCCCCTCTCCATGCTCGGCGGCGCCGCCTTCGTCCTGCTCTGCGACCTCGTCGCCCGCACGGTGCCGGGCCAGCTGCGCCTGGGCGTGGTCACGGCCCTGGCGGGAGGCCCCTTCTTCCTCTGGATGCTGAGGCGGCGCGCATGATCGCCGCCACGGGGCTCCGCGTGGGCGATCGGCTGAGGGACCTTTCCATGGACCTGCCGGCGGGCTGCCTCGCGGCGGTGCTGGGGCCCAACGGCGCCGGCAAGTCGACCCTGCTGCAGGCCCTGGCGGGGCTGCTGCCGGCGGAGGGAAGGGTGCGCTGGCGGGGCGAGGAGTTGCCGCGGATCCCCTTCCTCGACCGCGCGCGCATCCTCGCGTGGGTGGGCCAGGAGAGCCACGCGGACTTCGGCTTCCCCGTGCGGGACGTGGTGGCCCAGGGCCGCTTCGCCCACGGCGGGGAAGGCGGCGTGGAGGAGGCCCTGCAGGCCTTCGACCTGGTGCACCTCGCGGACCGGCCGGTGACGCGGCTTTCCGGCGGCGAGCGCCGGCGGGTCTTCCTGGCCCGGGCCCTGGCCACCGGCGCGCCCATCCAGCTCTGGGACGAGCCCACCTCCCACCTGGACGTCCGTCACGGCCTGGAAGTCCTCGAGCTCGCCAACGGGCTGAAGGCGAAGGGCGCCACCGTGCTCATGAGCCTCCACGACCTCCGCGCCGCGCACTGCTTCGACCGCGTGCTGGTGCTGCACCAGGGCGCCTGCGTGGCCCAGGGCCCGCCGGACGAAGTGCTGACGCCGGCGGTGCTCCTGGACGTCTTCGGGGTGAAGGCGCGCTTCGCCCAGGACCTGATCCTCGAACTGCCCAGGTAGCGGTCAGCCCTCGACCGCGGGCTTCCGCTTCAGTGCCCACCCCAATCCCACCGGCCCCGCCAGGGTGGTCAGCAGAAGGGCGGCCACCACGCCGGCCTGGATTCCGGGGCTGAGAAGGGGCGCGCCGTCCAGGGTCAGCGTGCTGCCGGTGGCCACGAAGATCAGTCCCACCTCGCCCCGGGGCACCATGCCCCAGCCGATGACCGCGGATCGAAGCCCTTTCCCGCCGCCATAGCCCGCGATGAATTTCCCTGCTGTGCCCAGGACGGCCAGCACACCTCCCAGCAGGAGCGTCCTGGGTTGCAGGAGCGCCGCCGGATCGACCTTCGCCCCCATGAGCAGGAAGAAGAGGGGTGCGAGGGTTACGACGAGGGGATGGACCAGCTCCTCCAGGCTGCGGAGTTCGCGGGCCTCGAGATCCTTGATGTGGGCGGGTTCGAGGATGAGGCCGGCGGCGTAGGCGCCGACGATGGCGGCGAGTCCCGCCAGGTTGCCCAGCCAGGCCAGCAGGAACGCGAAGCCCAGCCCGATGGGCAGGAGCACCTGCTCGCTGCGCAGGCGGTTGGCCAGGGCGAAGAGGTGGGGCGTGGCGATGCGGCCCAGGGTCAGGGCGAGGGCGAGGAAGCCGAGGGCGAGGCCGAAGGTGCGCGCGAGCTCCCGCAGGGGCAGGCCGCCGCCTGAGCCCCCGGCGGCGACGAGGCCGGAGACGAGCACCAGCATGAGCAGGCCGAGGATGTCGTCGATCACCGCCGCGCCCACGATGACGCGCCCCTCCGGGGACCGCGCGGCGCCGGCGCCCTTCAGCACCGAGGCGCTGATGCCGATGCTGGTGGCGCAGAGGCAGGCCCCGATGAAGAGGTCCACGGCGAAGGGCGTGCCCGCCGGCAGCAGGAGCCACGCCCCCAGCAGGCCCGCCGCCATGGGCGTGGCCACGCCGACGACGGCCACGCGGAAGCTGGCGGCGCCCACCTTCAGCATCTGGGGCACCGTGCTCTCCAGGCCTATGGCGAACATGAGCACCACCACGCCGAGGTAGGCGAGCAGCTCCGCGGCGGGGGAGCCCGTGAC
>JBGASS010000123.1:0-7197 GCA_044229555.1 Holophagaceae bacterium | reverse complement strand
GTCCGTCGCGATGTAGAGGTCGCGGACGGCCACGAGAGGCAGCCCCTGGCCGTACCGGGACCAGGTGGCGCCGGCATCGTCGGACTTGTAGACGCCGAAGTCCGTTCCGGCGAGAAGCGTGCTGGCATTGGCGGGGTCGTTCTTGACCACGTAGACGGGAATGCCCGCCGGGAAGCCTCCGCCGTCGATGGCGGTCCAGGTCGAGCCGCTGTTGGTGCTCTTCCACAAATGGTTGTTCGCGGAGGTCTGGGCGGTGGAGGCGGCGTACAGGGTGGCCGACGAGGCGGTGCTGAACCAGACGTAGCTCATGTTCAGGCCGTTGTTGGGAATCGCCCCGAACTGGGCCCAGGAGGCGCCGTCGTTGTAGGTCACGAACCCGGTCCCCGAGGACGTGACCACCGCCACGGCATTGGGGTCGCTGGCGGAGGCGGTGACGTTCCGGATGGTGCGGGCGGTGTCGAAGCCCGTCATGCCCATGGGCGTCCAGGTGCTCCCGAAGTTGGTGCTCTTGTAGACCTGCGTGTTGGCCCAGGTGTAGACCGTGTCGGGGGTGGCGGTCGCGCCCAGGGCGAAGGTCGGCGCGAAGGGGGCCGTGGAATTGTTGTTCGCGTCCGAGAGGCCGGAGATGGACTCGTTGAAGGTGTTGCCTCCGTCCGTGCTCTTGTAGACGTCGGTGTAGTAGACCGTCCCCAGCGCCAGGTTCCCGTTGGTGGGGTGGAAGACCGTGCCGAAGCCGTCGCCCCCGATGCCGTCCTCGAAAGTGCTGCTGTTCTGGAGGCCCGTGCCGGTGTCCTGGCGGACCCGCGTGCCGTTGTCCTGGAGGCCGAGGGAGACCCGATAACGGCTGTCCGCCGGCGCGGAGGCGGTGGTGGATCCGATGTTGTAGACCAGGTGCGAGGCGATGCCGCGGTTCCGGCGGTTGTCGATGAAGGTAAGGACGCTGGACACGCTGCCGGCGCCGGCGGTGGGGATGGATGCGGAAGCGATGGCCGGATCGCGGACGATGCAGAGGCCGCCGTCATTGCCGATGAAGAGCGTGCTCGGTCCGGTCTTGGACCAGGCGGTGCAATGGAAATCCGCATGGGCGTAGACGTGCCGGTTGGCATACCAGTGGGTCAGCTGGTCCCAGGTCGCGCCCCCGTTCTCCGTGCGGTACAACGCGAGGTTCGCGCCCACGAAGACCCGGTTGATGTTGGAGGGATCCACCGCGAGTCCATGGTTGTAGAAGCCCTGGCCGCCATCGCTGCTCATCTGGTTCCCGACACCCTTGAAGAGGCTCCCGGAGGTGGTGGGCGCGGCGACGAAGGTCCAGGTGTGGCCCTTGTCGGAGGTGCTGAGGAGACCCGCGGCGACATTGCCCGAGCCGGTCTGGGCGATGCCCCAGGCCTGGCTGGCGCTGGCGGCGCTGGTGGCCACGGTGATGCGGTTGGGGCTCGCCAACCCGGAGATTCCCGCCTGGATCCAGGAGGCCCCGGCGTCGCTGGAATACCAGATCGTGCCGGTGCTGCCGGCCTGGCGGGAGCAGATGAGCTCCGTGGCGTTGAAGGCCTGGACGGACCAGATCTGGCCCGTGGCGCTGCCGCCGAGGCTGACGGGCGCGAAGGTGGCGCCGCCGTCCGTGGAGCGTTTGAGGCCGTCGTTGGTGCCCACGAGCACCGTGGAGGCCGTGAGGGGCAGGATGTCGTAGGTGCGGGTGGCGCTGCCGAGTCCGGTCGCCGCGGTCCAGGTCGCCCCGCCGTCCGTGGTCTTGTAGAAGCCCCGTCCGATGGCGTCGAAGGCGTCCCCCAGGCCGATGAAGAGGGTGTTGCCGCTCCCGTCCGCGCCGCTCATGGCCATGGCGCCGATGGAGACGTTGCCCGAGGAGCTGCTGGCCGGAAGGCTGTCGGTGATGGAGGTCCAGGTCCAGTCGCCGCTCGCGCTGAGGTCCGCGTTGGTGCACTTGAAGACGCCGCCGCCGCTGGTGGCGAGGTACAGGATCTGGGCGTTGGTGGGATGGGCCGCGATGTCGACGGGACGGCCGCTGTCGATGTCGGGGAAACTGCCGCTGGTCAGGTTGGCCTTGGGGCCCAGGTTCACCCAGGTGGAACTGGAACCCGGCACCGCAGGGACCTGCCGCGCCATCTCCCACCGTGCCGCCTCCTGCTCCGCGAGGCGGGCCTTGAAGTCCAGGTACTCGAGGGTCGCTTCGCCGCCGAAGAAGTATCGGTTCCAATCGGTCCGGAGCTCCGGCCGGTCATGGCCGGGAACCGCATGTTTCGTGTTCCGGTAGGGCAGCGCCATGCGCCGTTCCCCCAGGCTGCGCTCCTGGGCCGGGAGGTCGCCGGCCAGGCAAAGGGCGAGGGCGCTGAGGCGCATCCAGCGGGACGTCGGCATGGGGGCTCCAGAACGAAACGGCGCGGAAGCCGCGCCGAAGTGAAGATTGCCGAACAGTATAGGCCTCGATGACCGTCAAGCCCGACTGACACTTTCTTAACACGAGGCATCCGTGCCCTCGGAGCGCTGGGCGGTCCCTTGGCTTGGGAGCTACCGGAGCGTTCCGGGGCGGCTGCCCCGAGCTCGGCGAAGCCCGGCGAGGCCGGCCTGCGGCTTCGTTCATTGACCCGCGGGGAGATGCCCTCTAGCCTCGAATGTTTAGCCTCCGGTGGCCCTTGATCGCGATGCGTCCTGAGAATCCCCTGATCGTCCAGAGCGATCGGACCCTGCTCCTCGAAGTCGCCAGCCCCTCCTTCGAGGTGGTGCGGGACGAGCTGGCGCGCTTCGCGGAGCTGGTGAAGAGCCCGGAGCACATCCACACCTACCGCATCACGCCCCTCTCCCTCTGGAACGCGTCCGCCAGCGGCGTCACCTGCCAGCAGATGCTCGACACCCTGGACACCTGGTCCAAGTACCCGGTGCCCCAGAACCTGATCCAGGAGATCCAGGATCACGGCACCCGCTACGGCAAGCTGAAGCTCGTGAAGAAGGGCGACCGGCTGGCCCTGGAGATGGAGGACCGGGGCCTCTTCTGGGAGCTGGAGAACCAGCGCAGCCTGCAGGGCATGCTGGCGGAGCCCTACCCCGACGAGAAGGGGATCTTCCTCCATGACGGGATGCGCGGCGAGGTGAAGCTGCAGCTCATCCGCCTGGGCCATCCGGTGCAGGACATGGCGGGCTACAAGCCCGGAGACCCGCTGCCCTTCGGCCTCTCGCCCCAGCTGAAGGCCACCGGCAAACCCTTCGGCCTGCGGGCCTACCAGAAGGCCGCCGTGGACGTCTTCCACGCCGGCGGCGGGCCCGAGGGCGGCGCCGGCGTCCTCGTGCTGCCCTGCGGCGCCGGCAAGACCGTCATCGGCATCGGCTGCATGAACAGCCTGCAGACCCACACCCTCGTGCTCACGACGAACGGCACGGCGGTGAAGCAGTGGCGCCAGGAGCTCCTGGACAAGACCACGCTGACGGAGGACGACATCGGCCTCTACACCGGCGATTCCAAGGAGATCAAGCCGGTCACCATCGCCACCTACCAGATCCTCACCTACCGCCGCAGCAAGGAGGCGCCCTTCGAGCACTTCAAGCTCTTCGAGGCGGCCAACTGGGGCCTCGTGATCTACGACGAGGTGCACATGCTGCCGGCGCCGGTCTTCCGCGCGGTGGCGGAGCTGCAAGCCAAGCGAAGATTGGGTCTTACAGCAACACTAGTCCGGGAGGACGGCAAGGAGGAGGACGTCTTCTCCCTCATCGGCCCCAAGCGCGTGGACGTGCCCTGGAAGATGCTGGAGAAGGAGGGCTTCATCGCCACGGCCCACTGCCTGGAGATCCGCGTCCCCCTGCCCTCCGACGAGCGCATGGACTACGCCGTGGCGGACCAGCGCCAGCGCTTCCGCATCGCCTCGGAGAACAGCCTCAAGCTCACGGTGATGGACGAGCTCCTCGCCGGCCACCCGAAGGACTCCATCCTCGTCATCGGCCAGTACCTGGAGCAGCTCCGCATCATCGGCAAGCGCCTCAAGGCCCCGGTGCTCACGGGCCAGACGCCGGAGAAGGAGCGGGAGGAGCTCTTCCGCCAGTTCCGCGCCGGCGAGCTCCGCGTCCTCATCGTCAGCAAGGTGGCCAACTTCGCCATCGACCTCCCGGATGCGAGCGTCGCCATCCAGGTGAGCGGCACCTTCGGCTCCCGCCAGGAGGAGGCCCAGCGCCTGGGCCGCATCCTGCGCCCCAAGGGGGACCACAACGTCAGCTACTTCTACTCCCTCATCAGCAAGGACAGCACCGAGCAGGAATTCGCACGCAACCGCCAGCTCTTCCTCACCGAGCAGGGCTACCGCTACATGATCGAGAGCCGCAGCTTCGATTCGACCGGCAGGCTCAGCGAACCCGTGGTGTGGCGGGAGCTGATGGCGGACACGGTGGTGTAGCGCCCGGCTCCCGGAACCGACCGGGTTGGCTTGGACGAAGACGTGGGTCGAGGTCTCGAGGCTTTCACAAGAGTGCCTGAGTAAACCGCGGCCGCTCTCTGGCCGCGGTTTGCGAAGGCGCAACGCGAGCGCAGCGAGCCAGGACGAGGGCGTCGCATCGACGGGCGAGGCCGGGAGGCCCCTCCGCCGCCCGGGCAGGGAGGCAGGACCAGGATTCCTCCCGGCCCTTCCGGCCTTGACTCGCTTCGCGAGTCTGGCACCTCGATCTGGATCAAGCCGCACACCCCGCGGCCTGATCCAGATCGGGGTGCTCCTATGAAAGACCACCACCTGGGCCGTGGGGCCGATCCCACTTTCGAGATGGCTGGAACCGGGACGAATCCCTCACCCGATCAGCCTGCCCACCCACGGCGCGAGCAGCATCCCCACCGGGATCGCGTAGAGCCCTGCCACCACGTCGTCCGCCACGATGCCCTCCCCGCCGGGCAGCGCCTGGACCTCCCGGGCGGGCCAGGGCTTCCAGATGTCGAAAACGCGGAAGATCAGGAAGGGCAGGGCGTAGATCAGCAGCGCCCTGGCGCGGTGGTGGTCGTGGGCCTCGTGCAGGGCCCGGAGCAGCTCCCAGCGCAGGGGCCAGAGGGCGATCCACATGCCCGCGAACTCGTCGGCCACGATGTAGCCGGGATCCTTGGCGCCGGTCTCCCGGGCCACGAGCGCCGACGCCTTCACCGCGAGCCAGGTCATGGCGATGGGCAGGAGGGCAAGGTACGCCTCGCCGGCCCAGCGGGGCGCCAGGACCGCGACGTGGGCCAGGACGATCCACACCAGCACCGCCGCCGCGCTGCCCCAGGTCCCCGGGGCGGGCTTCAGCCGCCCGCTGCCGAAGCCCGTGGCCACGAGCCAGGCCCAGCGAGGCGCCTTGGGCGCTTGGGTTGAGGAACCGCCTCAGACATGCCGCAGCGCCTCCACGATGCGCAGCTTGGCCGCCTTCAGGCCCGGAAAGAGGGCGCTCAGCTGCAGGGTGAGCTGGAGGCCCAGGAAGACCCCCAGGTAGACCGCCGGCACGAAGTGGATGTTCAGCTCGTAGCCGTGGCTGGTGCCCGGGGGCGGCGGCAACTGGAGGTGCAGGGCGTTGACGCCGGCGCGGAGCAGCAACGTCAGGACGATGCCGAGGGCGCTTCCCAGGGTTCCGAGGATGGCGCCCTCCCACTGCAGCAGCGCGAGGAGCTGGCCCGGCTGCAGGCCCACGGCTCGCAGGGTGCCGAACTCCCGCAGCCGCTCCATGACGCTCATGAGCAGGGTGTTGGCGGTGGCCAGCAGCACCACGAGGAAGAGGACCAGGCCCATGAACCCGAAAATCGCCAGGTAGAGCAGCTTCACCTGCTGGTAGAAGCTGGCGAGGTCCATCCAGGGGCTGGCGGCGGCGCCGCCTCCCGCAAGCCGCGCGAGGCGGGGGGCTTCGGCCCTGGCCTTGGAGGGATCCTTCAGCACCACCGAGAGCCGCGACCGCGCGCCACCGGCGTCCACCAGGACCTCGGCGGTGGCGAGGCTGACGCTGAGGAAACGGTCGTTCAGCTCCTTGAAGCCGAAGTCCTGGAGGCCCACGACCTCGACGTCCACGGCGTTCAGCGCGCCGTCCTGGGTCGTGCTCATCAGCGTCAAGGAGCCCCCGACGGATACGCCCAGGCCGCGGGCGAGGCCCGCGCCCAGCAGGACCTCCCGGGCGGCGGGATCCGAAGAAAGCCAGCGTGAGCCCGCGCCCCCCTTGCCCTTGGCGCCGTCCCGCACCTGGTCCAGGACGGCCATATGCTTCGCCTCCCGCGCCGGATCCACCGCCGTGCCGAGGAAGGCCACGCTCTTGGGCCCGTTGCTGAGGAGGCCCATGAACTGGACGCGGGGCAGCACGTCGAGGACCGCCGGATCCTGGCGCAGCCGTGCCGCCAAGGTCTCACCGTCAGGAATCGCGAATTCCAGGCTCTGGCCCTCGTCGCCCTCGAGGGCCTTGGGGTGCATGAGCTGCACGTGGCCCAGGCCGCCACGGATGGCGGCGTCGGCGAGGCCCTGGAAGGTCTGGGCCATGAAGCCGCCGGACAGGCAGAGGGCCAGGGTCCCCGCGATGATCACGAGGAGCGTGAGCCCCGTGCGGCGGCGGTTGCGGCGCACGTTGCGCCAGGCGAGGCGGGCCAGGACGGGGCCCCCTCCGCGATCGAGCCACGCGAGGAGCGGGAGAATGCGACTGGATGTCGCGTTCGATCGGGGGGTAGTCCCGCTCATGGGCGGGTCTCCGTGCCCGTCAGCAGGCCGTCGGCGAGCCGGAACACCACGTCCGCGGTGGCGATGACGGAGGGATCGTGGCTGGCCACCAGGAAGCTGAGGCCCCGCTCGGCGCAGAGCTCCTTCATGAGGGCCATGAGGGGGCCGCCGTGGGCGTGGTCCAGGCTGGCGGTGGGCTCGTCGGCGAGCACCAGCTTCGGCTCCGGCGCCAGGGCCCGGGCGATGGCCACCCGCTGCTGCTGGCCGCCGCTGAGCTGGCCGGGGAGATGGTGCAGGCGGTCCGAAAGGCCCACCCGGTCCAGGGCCGCGGCCGCGAGCCTCCGTGCTTCGGCTTCGCCGCGGCCCTGGAGCTGGAGGGGCAGCATGACGTTCTCCAGGGCGTCCAGCACGGGCACCAGGTTGAAGGCCTGGAACACGAAGCCCAGGCAGCGCAGGCGCACATCGCAGCGCCGCTTTTCCGGCAGGGAGGAGACCGCCTCGCCCCCGAGGCGCACCTCGCCTTCATCCGGAGTGTCCAGCAGACCGGCCA
>JBGASS010000122.1:0-7210 GCA_044229555.1 Holophagaceae bacterium | reverse complement strand
GGGCTGGAGCCCGGGGGGGATCTCCAGGCCGTCTGGCCGCAGCCGGGCTTCGCAGCCGAAGGCCTGGAGCCAGTGGACCGTAAGGGCGAGGTAGCTCGGGGAGGCGGGGGGGTGCGACCACTGGAGGCTGCCGCCCTGCGGAAGCCCAGCGGCGGCGAGGGCCAGGCCGGTGATGAACTGACTGCTCAAGGTCCCGTCGACCCGGGCTTCCAGCCGCGGCGGGGAGGGCGAAGCAGGGTGGAGCAGACCCCCGTTTCTCGAGGCGATCCAAGTGGCTCCGGAAGCCTCCAAGGGTTCCAGGAGCGGCCCCAGGGGACGCTCGAAGAGCCGGGGCTCCCCGGTGAGATGAATGACGCCTTCGCCATGGAGGGCCAGCCAGGGCAGGAGGAAACGGAGCGAGGTCCCAGAAGCGCCGAGCCAGAGCTTGCGGGAAGCTTTCGGCCGGGGGCCTCCGAGGATCCGCCATTCCGGTCCCTCGACCTCGATGGCGATGCCCAGGCTCCGTAGGCTGTCCCGCATCCAGCGCGTATCCTCCGCCTCCAGCCCTCCCCGGAGGACCGAAGCGCCGGGGGCCATGGCCGCCAGCAGCAAAGCACGGTTGGTGACGGATTTGGAGCCCGGCAGGGGGATGCCGCGCAGAGGCGCGGCGTCGGCCAGGACGATGTCACGGGGCAATGACAGGATCATCCTTCGCAGGGTGACCGCCGCTCCGGGATCCTGCAATCAGAACCGTTTGGAGAGAGCCACCAAGGTGCGCTTGAAACCCACGGTGGCAGGGGGGGCCACGTTGCGCCGCCGCTGGTCGACGATGGAATAGCTGAGCGACCATTTCTTCGGCAGTGGCAGCTGGAGCACGTAGCGCTCGCCGTCCGCGCTGGCGTGGTGCCACCAGAGGTCCCCGTTCACGGAGGCGAGGGCCCCCGTGGGGGCTAGCAGCTGGCGGATGTAGCCCAGCCTCGGCCACCAGGGCCGCGTGGCGGAGCCCAACCAGACCTGCAGTTCCTCGCCACGTTCCCGGGTGGCCTTGTTCGTGTGCCGCAGGCCCTTCACCTCCAGTGGGATATCGCCGCTCCACTGGAGCGCGGCGCCGAGCACATCGAAGCGGAATTCGAGTTCGGGGTAGAGGCCGCTGGGGCCCGCCGGGTTCTGGCGGCGGTAGCTGGGGGCGTCCTCCTGGCGGGCCTCCATCCTCCAAGGGCCGCCGAAGGCGGTCCAGGTCACGGGGCCTGTGCTGAACTTCATCACGCCTTGGACCCCCGTGAGCTTCACCTCCCCGTGGAGCGGGAGCAGGATCCTTCCCGCCTCCGCCCGCAGGCCCAGCTCGTCGAGGCCCGAGGCCTCGTGCCGCCAGAACATCCGGAGGCTTCCGCCGAGGACGCGCAGGTCCGGATCGAAAAGACTCTCCTGGCTGATGAGGTCGTTCTCCACCAAGCCCGCGTGGACTTCGATGCCTCCGGAGGCCGAGAGGGCCCGGATCCGGAGTTCGGCGAGATCGAGCCTGCTGCCGTTGCTGCGCTCACTGTCGAGCCAGGCCACGAAGCTCTGGTTCGAATCACTGCCCATGCGATGGACCGAGCCCACCCGGACTTGCCACCAGTCCGAGTCGTCCCCGAACTCCCAGCGCAGCCTGAGTCGCCCACGGGTGCGCTCGAGGGGCTTGCGGTTGTAGGGGTCGAATTCAACCCGGTCGTGGACGGCTTCCAGCTCGACCCCGGGCTTCCACCAGGCCCGCTTCTCCTCCTTGAAGTACTGGGGCTGCTGCGCGGAGAGGACGATGCCCGCCAGGCAGAGGGCCGAGAGCCTCACGTGACCTCCTATCGGATGTTCTCCAGGAGGGGCTTGCTGATGCGCTTGTCCACGACCACGTCGTACTTGTATATGCCGTAGAAATCGACGGTGGTCGTGTACCGCATCATCACGGTGCAGTTGCCCATGTTGCTCTCCCCGCCTCCGCGCTTGGTCACCTCGATGGCCCGAGGCTTGAGGGCCTCGAGCACGCCGATTTTCTGGGCCTCCTCCAGGATCTCGCGCTTGAGGACCTCCTCTTCCCGGCCGGAGGCGCTTTCGGCCTTGCGCTCGCAGGCGTCCTCCAGCTGGTTGTTGGCCCACAGCACGGGCACCAGCTTGACCGCGGCCGCACCCAGGATCCCCAGGACCACCAGGGCGGTGATGCAGCCGACCTTGCCTTCGCCACGCTGGCGGGATCGGAACGTGGTCATGGGAGCCTCCGTGTATGGGTGCCGGTCAGGGCTTGAGATCTTCCAGGGCCTGCTGCGCGAGGGGTGCCACCAGGGGGCCGTCGGGTCCGAACAGGGTGGCCAGGGGATGTTTCAGGGCGAGGTTGAATGCGTTGATGGCTTCGGGAGTATAGACGCTTCCCAGCCGGAGGAGGCAGATCCCCATGTAGTACTGGACCGTGCCGGTGCTGACCCCCCGGTCGGAAGTGAACTTGACCTCCCGGAGGAGCTCGAGGGCCTTGTCGAACTTGCGGAAGTGCATGGTGGCGATGGCCTGGTTGAGCTTCAGGGCGGCCTGTTCGTCCCCCTTGGCCGACTGCGCCTTCAGCCTGAGGTCCGCCAGCAGGAAGGGGTACGCGAAGTTCGGGGAGTTGAGGGGGATCTCGAGGGGGCTCGGCTCCACGACCAAGTCGCTGGGGACCCCCATCTGGGTCACCTGGACCGCCTTCCCGACGTTCTCCTGGAGCACCTGCCGCAGGGCCTGGACGTTCGGCACGGGCTTGCCGTTCACCGTGGCGAAGGCCCGGAAGGGGCGAATGCCCTCCTTCATCACGGCGGGGTCGCCGGACAGCACGTAGGGCCCGGCCTCGAAACCCGCCACGTCCAGGAGCGCCACGCCGAGGCTGGGCTCCCAGAGCTGGGGGCGGCGGTTCAGCCGCTGGACGAGGTCGGAGACCGGATCGTTGTCCAGGGGCCGGTCCAGGAAGCGCTGCTCCTCTCCATCGAGGGTGGCCAGCACGAGTTCCACCTGGGTGCCGCCCGGGCCGCGAAGGGGCCGGGCCAGGAAGGTGAGCTCGGATTCCCGGGAGGCCTGGAGGCGGATCAGCGCCTCCGCGGCGGTCTCGTTCTCCCGGGCGGGCAGGCAGGCGACTTCGGTGACCCTTGGCCCCAGGGCGGCCATGGCCTGGGCAAGGCGGGTCCGGCCGGCAAAGTCCTCCGCGCCTTCGATGCCGAGGATGGCGAGCCGGGGCTTGGGCCTCGCCTCCACCTTCATGGCCTTGTCCTCCTGCACCACGATCCGTTCCGCGTAGCCGCCGCTCGGGTACTTCACCACCAGGTCGTAGGGGCCGGAACAGAGCGAGAGGGACGCCTGGGGAAGAAGGCCTCGGCTCTGGCCATTGAGGAACAGCTCCCCGGCGGGGGCGGCGCTCGTGACGCTGAGGGTGCCCTTGGAGGGATCGAGCTTCAGGGGGGCGAGGACGTGGTCCGCGAAAGGCGACGTGTACCGATCCGCGATCTCCACCTTCAGGGGCTTGAAGCAGCTTGAGCGGATCTCCAGGACGTGTTTTCCGCCCTTCACGTCCCCGAGGACGAAGGGCGCGGAAAGGTCCTCGGCCTTCAGGCCCAGGGGCTCCGCGTGGGCGGCCATCTCCTGGCCCGCCTGCCCCGAGGTCCGTCCCAGGCTCTTGCCGTCGAAGAGGATCTCGGCGCCGCTGGGGTAGGTGTAGAGGGTGAGGGTGCTGGAGACGCGGTTGAGCTTGAAGTCCGCGGTGGTGGCGGCGCCCGCGGCCACGGTGGCGGAGATCTCCTGCACGTCGTAGCCGGGCTTCGCGTAGGCGATGCGGTGAACGCCCGGGGGCATCCGTCGCGAGGCCGCGGCCGCGGTGGCCTTGCCGTCGATGCGGAGGATGCCACCCTCCGGCAGGAAGGTGAACTGGACCGAGCCCAGCTTGGCGGCGCGCAGGGCGTCGAAGACCGCCGCCAGGCGGCTCGTGGCGAGGGTGCGGTCGATGTCGAAGTCCGGCGCCAGGTCCAGCAGGCTTTCCAGGCGCTTGGCGGCGCTGGGGCGCTTCTCGGGGACCCGGTCGTCCAGCATGGCCAGCCAGACGTAGGTTTCGCAGAGCATCTGGAGGGGTTCGCCCTCGAGGGATTTCCCCCGGGGTTCCAGGGCCGCCAGCACCATCTCGAACTTGGCGACGGCCCCCTCCCGGTCCCCGGAGCTGGTCCACAGGGCCTTCCCCTGGGCGATGGAATCCTTGAGGGCGTCCTGGATCTCCGGCGGCATGGCCAGGGCGGGGGTGGCCGCCAGGACGCCCGCCACGAGGGCGGGGGGGAGGAAGGTGCGGTTCGGGCGGCGCATGTCAGTTCAGCCGGATGAGCAGGTCGTTGGAACGGTCCGCCAGGATGAGCCCGCCTTCCCGGTCGAAGACGAGGCTGCGGAATTTTCCGGAGATTCCCAAGGCGCGGTAGGTCGCGTAGCGCAGCACAGCGCCGTCCGGGCCCCAGACCACCACGCCGTCGAAATCCCCGCCCTCCACCAGGCCAGCGACGTTGCCGGTGGGGTCGGAGGCCAGGGCCAGCACGTAGCGGAAGCTGGCGGGCATGTCCTTCCCGTAGGGGACCTGGGCCTTGGGCTGGCCACTCGCGTCCAGGATCAGCAGGGTCCGGTTGGCATCGGAAGCGGCCATGGCGCCTTCAGGCAGGGGAGCGAGGGCGTTGAGGGCCGGGCTCGGCACCGTGCGCGCCTGTCCGTCCGAAGCGAGGAGGGTCAGCTGGGGGTTCTTCGCGTCCGAGATCCAGACCGTGCCCCAGCGGTCCATGAACATGCCGCTGGGCGCGGAAACCGTCGCGATGGAAAGGGCTCCGAGGGCTTCGTCCCGGTGGAGGCTGGCCTTGGGCTGGGCCAGCCAGGGGACCCCGCTGGGGGCGACGAACATGGCCTTCACGCCGGGCACCTTGGCTCCGACGGGGCTCAGCTCCCCGTGGCGCAGCAGGAAGGCCTGCCCCAGATCGTCCTGGTAGAGGAAGATCTCCCCCTCCGCGTTCTGGGCCATGAGGGTTGGCGTCTTCAGCCACTTCACCTTGCCCGCGGGCCAGGGACCCTCGTTCCGGGGGGTGGGCCGGAAGATCCGGTGCTTGACCCTCAGGTTGATGCGCCAGGCGGCTTCCACGGCCTCCGGACTCTGGGGCGCGAGGTTCCGGATGCGCTGGAGCAGGCGCAGGCAGCCGTTCAAGTCGCCCGTCTGGTCGAGGCATTCCGCCGCCAGGAGCAGGGACTTGGGGGCGATGGGGCCCGAGGGATCCTGGCGGCAGGCCTCCACGAACTGCACCAGGGCCTTGCGGGGGCTGCCCTGGTCCCGCCAGGCGAGGCCCAGCTGGTAACGGGTCTCGGCGACGGCGGGATGGTCGGGATAGAGATCGAGCACCCGATTGAACTCGGCGATGGGCTCCCGCAGGTCCGCGGGCTTCCGGGCCAGGGTCGCCAGGAGGGTGCCGCGCTGGAGCATCGCTTCGGCGGCGAAGCCGTCCTTCAGGTGCTCGGACTTGACCCGGTCCAGGATCGGGAGGGCGGCCTCGGGCTTCTTTTCCACCTCCCACTGGTGCCGCGCCATGCGCAGGAGCGCCATGGCCGCGAAGTCCCCCCCGGGGGCGGCCTTGATGAGCTGGTTCCAGGTCTCGAAGGCCTCGCCGTAGGCCTTTCCGGCATAGGCCCGCTCGCCGGAGCGGAACATTTTTTCAGCCAGGTCGCTGTCCTGCGCCGCGAGGATCACGGGCGCGAGAAGGGCGGATGCGAGGAGCCGGAGGCGTGTCATGGGCGCGTGGGAGAGACCCATCATAGCCACCCCGCCCCGGAGGTGGGGCACGCCCTGCTAGCGTGTGGGGATGCGCATTCCGGTTCCGCCGCTCCTCCTGCTGGGCGCCTTCTCCGCGCTCAGGGCCCAGATCCCCTTCGACCAGCTGCAGCCCATCTGGCGGGAGGCCGCGAAGGACATCGTGGCCCGCGCCGACTTCACCTTCGAGACCCGCACCCCGCCCAAGCGGGTGAAGGTCGCCGCCATGGAGAAGCTGTTCGACCACCCCCGCCTGGGGGCCGCCATGTGGCGCATCTGCCAGTTCGCCCCGGCCTTCGTGGCCTTCGAGGAGGGCGGCGCTCCGGGGGAGCACTGGAGCATCGACGACATGAAGGGCCTGAAGGGAACGCTGCACCTGGTCTTCCGGAAGCCCGGCTTGCGGGTCTACGTGGTGGAGGGCGCCGCCGAGCGGGGGCGCCTCAAGGTGCCCTTCACCATCGGCGCCAAGATGGTGACGGTCTACCGATACTGGGAGAGCGCCAAGGGCTTCGAGAGCCACCTCCAGACCTGGACCGCCTTGGACAGCGCGGTGCTGGGCTTCGCCTCCAAGCCCTTCCGGCCCTACATCCGCGGCCGCCAGGACGAATTCATCGCCTACATCAACGGCAACATCGCTACCTTCGGCGAGTACGCCACCTCCAGCCCCCAGGAGTTCCTGGGGCCCCTGAAATCCGAAGGGGATCCCATAGCGCTGCGGGACTACGAAACCCATTTCCTGAGGAAATGATGGAACCCGGCAACCCTTACGACCCGCCCCGCTCCGAGCTCCTCCATCCCGGCCAGGACGAGGGCCCGGCGGGCGTTCCCCTCGTGCCCTGGGAGGACCGGTCGCGGTACCCGGGCGTCGTGGCCCGGATCGTGGAAACGATGAAGTTGGTCTTCCGGCCGAGCCAGGCCGGCCCCTCCCTGGGCCTCCACCCGCGCTTCGGCCCCGCCATCACCTACTTCGCCTGCGTCGGGCTGCCCCTGGTCTGGGCCATGCAGTTCATGGTGGCCCTGGTGGGGCCGGCGGACGCCAACGCCGCCCTCCTGGAGCTGTTCGGCCTGCCCCACGCGGCGCCGCCCCCGGAGATGATCCAGTTCCAGAGGACCCTGCAGGTGGGCATGGCCTTCCTCTTCCCGCTCAGCATGGCCATCGGCATGACGGTGATCGGCTTCGCCTCCCACGGCGGCCTTTGGCTGGTGCGGGCCCTGAAGCCCGGGCGGGGCCTGGCAGCCACCTTCCGCACCCTCCTCTACGGATACGGCACCTTCAACGGGATCCTCTGGATCTTCAACGGCTGGGTGCTCGTGCCCATGCCGGCGGGCCTCATCCTCCTCGGGGTCTCCGGTCTCCTGAGCCTGGCCTTCTTCATCCAGGCGGGGGTGCTGTTGGCCCGGGCCCACGGGACGGAAGTCTGG
>JBGASS010000121.1:0-7216 GCA_044229555.1 Holophagaceae bacterium | reverse complement strand
CCGGGTCCAGGTAGGGAAGGTGGGTGCCCCGGCCGGCGGCGAACCAGGCGTCCAACCGCTCCCGCCCCGAATCGAAAGGCCCACAGGACGCGAAGCCCACCCGGGCGAAGCCCAGGGCCAGGGCCTCGGCCCGCAGCCATTCCCTGAAGTCCGGGGCGTCCATGAGATCAGAGTAGGCCCCTTGACAGCTCCGCGGAGAGATCTACTGTACTAGTACAGTGATACACTGCTCCCTCCACACCTCCTTCGGGACTCCCTGCCATGCGAGACCTGCTCCAAGTCGACCCCGCCGACGCGGTGCCCATCTGGCGCCAGATCGAGGAGGGCCTGCGCCGCATCCTGGCCTCCAGGGGGCTCGCTCCGGGTGCGGCCCTGCCTTCCGTTCGGGACCTGGCCCGGGATCTCCGAGTGAATCCCGCCACAGTCGCCAAGGCTTACCAGCGGCTGGCGGAGGCGGGGCTGCTGGAGACTCGGCGCGGGGAGGGCACGTTCGTCGCTGAGGCGGCGCCGACGCTGAAGATCCGGGAGAAAAGGCAGGCCTTGGCCCAGGGGGCCCTCCGATACGCGGGCCAGGCCCTTGGCGCTGGGGCGGACCTGGAGGAGGCCCAGGCCGCCCTGCGCAAGGCCTGGGAGGATCTGCACCCCTTAGGAAACGCGAAACACAAGGAGGACCGATGACGTTCGTCGAGGTTGACCAGCTTGCCATCTGCTACGGCCGGCGCTCGGTGCTGGAAGGCATCGGCTTCCACGTCTCACCGGGAGACGTCTACGCCCTGCTGGGTCGCAACGGGGCAGGGAAGTCCTCCCTGGTGCGCTGCCTGCTGGGCTGGCAGAAGCCCAAGCACGGCGCTGTCCGGCTTTTCGGGAAGAACGCCTGGAACCATCGCGCGAAGGCCATGGAGCGGACCGGCGTCGTGCCGGAGAACCCGGACCTGCCGCCTCGGCTTTGCATCAGTGAACTCGCGGCTTTCTGCGCCAGGCTCTATCCCCGCTTCGACGAGGCTGGATTCCGTACGCGGGTGGACCGCTGCGGCGTGTCCATGAAGGACAAGGCCGGGAGCCTCTCCCGGGGCCAGAAGGCCCAGGTGGCTCTGGCGCTGGCCCTCGCGCCTTCCCCGGACCTGCTGGTGCTGGACGATCCTACCCTGGGACTCGATGCCGTCGCACGGCGTACTTTCTTCGAATCCCTGGTGGTGGATCTGGCGGAACGAGGCGTGACGGTGCTGCTCACAACCCACGACCTCGCCGGGGCCGAGGGGGTTGCGGATCGGGTGGGCATTCTGCATGGAGGGAAGCTGATCTGCGACGAATCATTCGAAGGATTGAAGGCCTCCCTGCGGCGGCTTCGATGGACCGAAGGCCTGCCGGATCTCGCGGAGCATCACGTACTGCGCCGGAGCTATGGCGCCTTCGGCGGCGAGGCCATTGTCGCCGGGTGGCGCGAGGAACTTGCGATCCCGGGCCTCCGCGCAGAGCCCCTTTCCCTGGAAGAGGCCTTCATCGCCCTGACGGACGAAGGCCTGGAGGTGCGGGCATGAAAGCTTTCCGGATCGCAGCACTGGAATTCAAATCAAAAGCATGGCTCCTCGGGCTGGCCTTCGCTGTAGGCCTGCTCGCCTGGGCCACACCCCTGCTGAAAACCCATCCGGGCGGCAATCTGGCGGAAGCGCGCGCCGCCATCAGTGGCATCTACTGCCTGGGCACGGTGGTGGCCGTTGCGATCCTCCTGGGGGCCGGGCTCCTCGGTCCGGACCTCCAGGAAGGGCGCATCACCTTCTACCTCGCGCGGCCTATCACCCCGAGTCAGTTACTGGGTGGTCGCCTGGCCAACGCCTTCGTCATGACGGCGCTGTGCGGGTTCCTGGTTTGTCTGCCCACGCTTGCCACTCAAGGCATGGGCGATTTTCTTCAGGCAATCGGGCCCGTGGCGGTCCTGGGGATGATCCTGATCCTGGTCGGCCATGTGGCTTCCGTCTCTTTGCGGGCCTTGACCACCTGGCTTCTCCTCGACGCGACGCTGCTCGTGCTCGTCCCTGCCACCGCAGGCTGGCTGGCCTGGCGGCTCTTTGGTGTGTGGGCTGTCGATGCTTTGGGCACGTTCGGCATGTGGGCCTTGGCTCTGCTGATCCTGGCTCTCCTGGTAGCGGCCTTCGCACAGATCTCCTTCGGCCGCACGGATTTGAAGCGGAACCATCGCGTTCTGTCCCTGGGCCTCGCGGCGGGCCTGTCGGTGGCTGGCCTGGCGGGTCAGGCCTACGTGAGTTCCGTTCTGCACGTGGACGCATCCGAGATACAGAAGGTCTGGTCCGTTGGAGGCGGGGAGCAGGGACCCTGGATCCAGCTCTCCTCCTTTCTTCGGGACGGTCGCAAGGGCGACTATGTTTCCGTCCTCTTCAACACTCGGACGGGACGCGGGCACCGCCTGCCTAGGGAGGGCGCCAGCCTCAGCCGCGACGGCCGGACGGCGGTCTGGTGGGCCCCCGCCCTGTTCAACGCCCGAGGCGAGGGCATGTTGCAGAAAGCGGAACTCAGGGAAGGTGGTCTTCGGACAACCTTCACAGGAATCGCCATCGAGAAGAAACGGTTTGGAGGGTCAACCGATGGCTCGCTCCTCGCGCTCTCTCCGGATGGCGGGCGCGTGGCCTTCCTGGACGGCGATGCCCTCTCGGTCCACGACCTCGATTCCGGCGCCCAGTTGGCCCACCAGGCGCTGCCCACGAAGACCGGGCTTTGGGGAGAAGTATTCTTTCTCGGCCCGGAGCATGTGCGGGCTTACGTGCGCGAAGCGGAACCTCACTCGGGACGCATCGCGATCTTCAACCTGGATCTACAAAGGAACCGGATCGAACGTACCGGGGAGTTTAAATCCCACAGGGTTGTTCCGATCCTGAACATCTCCCCCGATGGCTCCCTCCTGATCGTGAGACCCGACGGTGGGTCCGGCTCGGCCATTGAGCTTCGGGATGCAGGCACTGGCGGCTTGCGAAACACCCTGACGACGTTGGAACCGGGCAGGGCCTCCTACGCAACCTTCCTTGCAAGTGGAGATATCGCAACTCTTGAACTTGTCGAGGGGCTCGCGCTCTTCAAGCTGTTGGACCAGGAGGGGGAGGAACGCTGGCGCCTTCCCCTGCCTGCGAATCCTCGCCCTAACGCCCATTCCCAACTGTTCTGCATGGTCGGGATCCCGGATTCTCCATCCACATTGCCCCTCCAACTGGTCTGGCATGAAGCGGGTGAGCGAGTGGTCAAGCAGTTCTCTCTGGATCTGAATTCTCGGTTATTGCAGAGGGTCAACCCGGACCACTCCCCACGCCGAATCTACCGGTCCCCGTATCTCGATCGTCCCCCCACCCCTGGGAGTTTCCTATCGACCTTGAGATTAACCACGGAAGGAACCCTTCTGCAGGTGGACAGCCAGGGTGATAGGCGGGTGGTGGCGGGGCGGAATTGAGCCTCCTCGCCGCAAACGGGGGCTGAGGCCCGAAGGCGGTAAACTGTTGGGATCCCATGAACATCCCCAACTACCTAACCTTCGCCCGCATCCTGATGGTCCCGATCCTCGTCGTGGTCCTCATGACCCGGGTGACGAACCACGAGCTCATCGGGGTCACGGTCTTCTGGATCGCCTCCCTGACGGACTGGCTGGACGGCTACCTGGCGCGGCGCTGGAAGCAGGTGACCATCCTGGGCAAGCTGCTGGATCCCCTGGCGGACAAGCTGCTGGTGGCCGGCGCCCTGCTGTCCCTGGTGGAACTCGGGCTCGCCCCGGCCTGGATGACCTTCATCATTTTGGCCCGGGAATTCGCCATCACGGGGCTGCGGGGCATCGCTTCGGAGGAGGGCGTCACCATCGCCGCGGGGACCCTGGGCAAGTGGAAGCTGGGCTTCCAGGTGGCGGCCATCAGCTGCCTCATCCTCGGGCCGCGCCTGGACCAGTGGCTCTACGCCTGGACCGGCAAGGAGGTCTTCCGCCTCTTCATCCAGCTCAACCACCCCTACAGTTTCTTCTGGGGCATGGGCGTCCTGCTGCTCTGGGCGGCGGTGATCCTCGCCATCTGGAGCGCGGCGCTGTACTTCCGGGACTTCTGGAACCTCCTGGGGGATCGCCTGCTGACGGGGCAGGGGCGCCTCGCCGGGGATGACGTGGAGAAGGACGCCGAATGATCCGCCGCTACCTCATCGCAGGCCTATTTACTCTGCTGCCCCTGGTGGTGACGCTCTACATCCTCAAGAGCATCTTCAGCGCCCTCATCGGCATCTTCGAAGGGCCCCTGCGCTGGGTGTCCCTCCACGCCGGCCTGCCGGATCCCCCCACCTGGTTCCTCGGGCTGACCTCCGCGGTGGCGACGGTCCTACTGCTCATGCTGGTGGGGGCCCTGGTGGGCAATTTCGTGGGGCGCCAGCTGCTCATGTGGCTGGACGAGCTGATGCTCCACGTGCCGGTGGTGAAGGGCATCTACGGCGCCACCAAGCAGCTCATCAACGCCATCCAGAGCAACCAGGACACGGAGGCCAAGGGCGGCGGATTCAAGGAGGTGGTGGTGGTGGAATGGCCCCACCCCGGCAGCTACACCCTGGGCTTCGTCGCCCACCGGGACTGCGCCTGGGCGGTGGAGGGCGGGGAGGGCCTCGTGGCGGTCTACGTCCCCACGGCGCCCAACCCCACGTCGGGCTACGTGGTGATGATCGAGGCCTCGAAGATCCGGCCGGCCCACATCAGCCCCGACCAGGCCCTCACCTGGGCCGTCAGCGGCGGCGTCATCGTGCCCAACCACATCAAGTTGCCCCAATCCCAGACGTCGGGCCGGAAGGCCGAGGCGTGAGCGCCCTCCAGGGAAGGACCATCCTGGTGAGCGGCGCCGGCAGCGGCCTGGGCCGCACCGCCGCCCGGCGCTTCGCCGCCGAAGGCGCGGAACTGATCCTCCTGGGCCGGCGCAGCGACGCGCTGCAGCGGACGCTTCCCGGCGCGAAACGCGTAAGCCTGGACCACGCGGACGCCGAGGCCGTGGCGGACTTCGCCGAGAAATGCCCGCCCCTGGACGGCATGTTCCTGGCGGCGGGCCAGCTCCTCACCGGCGGCGTGGAGGACAGCCCCGTCGAGGCCTTCGACGCCATGATCGCCGCCAACCTGCGGGGCCCCTGGCTCCTCTGCCACCACCTGGGGCGGCGCCTGCGCCGGGGCGCCAGCGTGGTGCTGGTGGGCTCCAACATCGGCCTGCGGGCCATTCCCGACAGCGCCGCCTACAGCGTGGCCAAGGCCGGCGTCCACATGCTGGCGAGGGTCCTGGCCCTGGAATGGGCCCCCCGGCGCATCCGCTGCAACGCCATCGCCCCGGGCCCCGTGCTCACGGACATGGTGCGGGGCCGCCTCAGCAAGAGCTCCGACCCGAAGGACGAATTGAAGCGCCTGGCCCAGGTGAACCCCCTACGGCGCCTGGGCAGCGAGGACGAGGTCGCGGCCCTGGCGCTCCACCTGCTCTCGCCGGAAAGCGCCTGGACCACCGGCACGGTGATCCCCATCGACGGCGGCGCGGAGGCGGTGTACTGAGGCCGGCGGCTACTTCACCGTCTCCGGCATGGCGGTGCCCCAGTAGCACTCGTCGAAGAGCTTGGTGAAGTCCTGTTTGGTGGTGGCCTTCAGGACGTCGATGACGTCCTGGGTCGTGGCGAAATTCCAGCCCTTGGTGCCCAGCAGGACCCGAAGGAAGTTCAGGAAGGGCCCCTCGCCGACCCGGCGCTGGATGTCCGTGAGCAGGAAGGCCCCCTTGTCGTAGATGAGCGCCTGCCGCTTGATGGAGCGCTCCACCGGCGGCCAGGTGAAGAGGCGGTTCGCGGTGGCGATTGAGGAGGCGCCCGCAGCCTCCGTGGCGCGCTTCTGCCAGGCGCTGATCTGGCCCTCGTAGGCGCTCTCGCCCTTGGTTCGGAAGCGGCGGATCGCCATCAAGGCGGACATGTTGGAGAAGGACTCGGTGATCCACTGCTCTTCGCTGTTGGGCATCTTCACGACGTGTCCCCAGTATTGGTGGGCGATCTCGTGGGCGAAGCGGAAGTTCACGCCCTTCTTCATCGCTCGTCCGAAGCCTTCCGCTGCGCGGGGGATGCCGTCCTCGTCGTAGAACACGAAGTCCTCTTCGTGGGCCCGCTGGAAGGCTTCGTTGGTGATGAGCATGGTGGCCGGAGGGGCCTGGCCGTAGCCCCACTCGTTCATCTGGATGATGTTGAATTCGGGGTATGGGAAGGGCCCCAGCGCCCGCCTGTAGAACTCCAGGATCTGGAAGGTGAGCTTGAAGAGCTTGGCGGGGTCCGCGGATTCGTTGGCGTAGGAGGCGATGCGAACGGTGACGCCATCCTTGGTCTCCTCCTTGACCCGGTAGTTCCCCGCATGAGCGATGAAGAACTGGGTCGGCGTGTCCAGCTTCACTTTCAGCACGTTCAAGTCCCCGACGCTCTCCCGCCCCACGGTCATGCCGGAGGCGAAGGGTGTGTAGGGCTTGGGCACGGCGATGCGGGCCGCCAGCTTGAAGTACTGGCCATCCAGCTCCGAAGGCATCGGGAACCAGGCATAGACCCCAAGCTGCCAGTAGTTGTCTCCGCCAGGGTGGTACAGCAGGTCCCCTTCCGCCTCAAAGGTGAGGGTCACCGTGTCCCCCTCATTCAGGGCCTTCGGCAGTTCGACCAGGGCCTGGCCCGCGCGGTGGTCGAAGGGCAGGGCCTGCCCCGCCGCGTCCTTCACGGCGACCAACCGGTAGGGCTTCACCTTCGCGGGCCGCTCCGCGGGATCCTCGTGGGCGTTGACGAGATCGAGGGCCAGCACGCGCAGGCCGGGGACCATGGCGCGGTATGTCTCCACAGCCTTGACCTTCACGAATTCTTCCTTGCTGGCCTCCAGTTCCAGGTTCACGTCCACGAGGATCGCCGGGGAGGAGATGGGGTGGCGCCGGTCCCAGCCCATCGGTTGCTCGGAGACGTGGACCGGAACCAGTCCCTTGGGATTCCCGGAGAGGGAGGCCATCAGGTCGAGGGATTCGGTGACGGCCTGACAGGGATCCACGACGTGACGGAACGAGCCCTTGGAGCTCCTGAATTCCGCCCAGGTGGCGGGGATGCCGGGGGCATTGGCGCGGCTGAGGAGCAGGTGATGCTCCAGGGGCGCGTTGGTCCGCTGGCTGAAGGGCTTGCGGAAGGCCAGGAAATCCGCGGTCAGGTCCGCACC
>JBGASS010000120.1:0-7293 GCA_044229555.1 Holophagaceae bacterium | reverse complement strand
GAAGGGGCGGAAGCCCACGAATCCTAGGCATCAAGGAATACATGACCGCCCCCGAAATCACATTCCTCGTGTCCCGGACACCGGGCGGGGGTTTCTCGGCACGAGCCGAGGGTGCATCCATCTTCACGGAAGCAGACTCCTTGGGACAGCTCAGGGCTGCCGTGCGGGATGCGGTGAGGTGCCATTTCGATGAGGGCTCACAGCCTTCGACGATCCGATTGAGACTCTATGAGGATCTGGTCTTTCCACTCGAACCTATCGGTGGGCGGAACTGGGCGGGAGGAAGCCCAAGAGAACTCGGGCCCGGCTGGTTCGCGATACTCGCGACGACCCTGCTTTCGGGATGCCTGCTGTTCGGATGCGTACGGTTTGTGAATGCGGGGCTTCACGATGCTGAGGACGTCGCCATGAAGCTCCTCGTTATTACCCTTGGTGCGGCATTTGCACTGGGGGCCTTCTTGATCGCTCGCACGCTCCTGTGGCCAAGGTTGTGGATTGATGCCGAGCGAATTAAACAACGGTCCGCGTTCAGGAGGGGCGTCGACCTCCCATGGGAGGAGATCGCCTTCGTGCGATACGCCCCTTCCAGCGATCAGAACGCGATCTTCATGATCGGGGACGGAGGGTCGAGAACCATAGAACTGTCGACCTTCAATTCCCGCAGAGTGTTCCAGGTAGTCGCCTCAGCACTGCTCGAGCAGTGCCCCGCAGACATACTGGCTGAAGACCCGCCGACCCTGTTATGGCTCCAGGGACTGGTCGAGGATTCCCTCCCCCTCCGGGAAAGACCGCTTTGAACCTTCGCGAGGCCCCCATGCCCGTCCCCATGCTCGACCTTTCCATCCAGAACCAGGCGGTGAAGCAGCAGGTGCTGGACGGCATCGCCGGCCTCATCGACAGGTCCTCCTTCATCCTGGGCGAGAACGTGCGCGGCCTCGAAGCGGAGATCGCGGCCTACGCGGGCGCCCAGCACGCGGTGGGCATGAGCAGCGGGACGGACGCGCAGCTGGTGGCGCTGATGGCGCTGGACATCAAGGCCGGGGACGAGGTCATCGTGCCGACCTTCACCTTCTTCGCGACGGCGGGCGTGGTGGCGCGCCTGGGGGCGAAGCCGGTCTTCGTGGACCTGGACCCCGCCACCTTCAACACCACGGGCTGGCAGGTGGAGGCGGCCATCACGCCCCGCACCAAGGCCATCATGCCCGTCCACCTCTTCGGCCAGGTCGCGGACATGCCCGCCATCCTGGAAGCCGCCGCGGCCTTCGGCATCCCGGTCATCGAGGACGCCTGCCAGTCCATGGGCGCGAAAGGCTGGGGGAAACACGCCGGCCAGTTCGGCGAGATGACCGCCTTCAGCTTCTACCCCACCAAGAATCTCGGCGCCTTCGGCGACGCTGGGCTGACCCTCATCCGCGATGATGCGGCCCTCGCCGCCCGGGTGCGTCGCCTTCGCGTCCACGGCATGGAGCCCGTCTACATGCATCACGAAGTGGGCATCAACGGCCGCCTGGACGAGATGCAGGCCCTCGTGCTGCGGGCCAAGCTGGCCATGCTGGAAGGCTGGCACGAAGGCCGGCGCAAGCACGCGGCCTGGTACCACCAGCGCCTCGCCGCGATCGACGGCCACGGCGTCGTCCTGCCCAAGGAGATCGTCCCCGACGGCCGCCACATCTACAACCAGTTCACCCTGCGGGTGAAGGACGGCAAGCGCGACGCGCTCCAGGCCCACCTCAAGGGCCTCGGCATCGGCAGCGCCATCTACTACCCGATCTGCCTGCATGAGCAGCCCTGCTTCGCAGAACTTGGCTACCAGCGAGGCCAATTCCCGGAAAGCGAAAAGGCTGCGGCGGAGGTGCTCAGCATTCCTGTCTATCCCGAGATGACGGAGGGGATGCTGGAGGAAGTGGCGAAGGGCATCGAATCGTTCTACAAGGGGTGATCCCCGGGAGGTTCCCATGCTCCGCCCGCCGCCGCCCCTGCTCTGGGCCTTCGATTGCGAGTGGGTGCCCGATCCCGCCACGGGCCGCCGGGTGCTGGGACTGACCGACGAAACGCCGGACGCCGAGGTGCTCGCCGCCCTGTGGGCCAAGGGCGGCGCCACGGAGGCGGACCCGAAGCCCTACCTCAAGACCATCCTCTGCCGGGTGGTCTCCATCGCCGCGGTCATCCGCACGGTGAAGCACGGCGAGGTCACCCACCGCCTCTTCGCCATCCCTGAGCGGCCCGAAGCCATGGCGGAGGACGAGCTGCTGCGGCGCTTCCTCGTGGCCCTGGGGGACAAGCGGCCCCAGCTGGTGGGCTTCAATTCCCGGGATTCGGACCTGCCCATCCTGGTGCAGCGGGCCATGGTGCACGGCCTCTCCATCCCGGGAATGGGCCGTCCCGCCCAGAAGTTCGGCGAAGGCGACTTCTTCGACCGCTACGGCAACCAGCACCTGGACCTGAAGGACTCCCTGGCCGCCTGGGGCAAGGCCATGCCCAGCCTCCACGAGCTGGCCACCGCCTGCGGCATCCCCGGCAAGCTGGGCACCGACGGCGCCTCCGTCATCGACCTCTGGCTCGCGGGGGATGTGGCCGGCATCGTCCGCTACAACCAGTTCGACGCCCTCACCACCTTCCTCGTGTGGCTGCGGGCCATGACGCTCACGGGCTACATCGCCCCGGAGCAGCGGGAGGCCGAGGAGGCTTCCGTGCGGAAGATGATCCAGGCCAAAGCGGAGGCGGATCCGGGGTTCGGCGTGTTCATCGAGGCCTGGGACAGGCTGGGGGGTGCCTGACCTGGGGGAGGAGGCTGCCTCAGGGCTGGTCGGCAGACTGAGGCGGTGGGCTTGACCTTCCAGAAGCCCCTTCGTCCATCGCGGCGGCAATAGGCCGCGATGGACGAAGGGGCCAGACTCGCGCAGCGAGTCGTCCTGGACCGTTCCTGGAAGCGGGGATGAGTGGGTCGTCCCTCACGCCTCCTGGAAATGCGCCGCTACGAAGGCATTGAGCGAGTCGAGAGCCGCCGGCGGCACCTCCAGGAACTTCACGCCCACGCCGATGTGCCGCAGGGACGCGAGGTGCCCGCCCCCCATGGTGTAGGCGACCTCGCCCCGCAGGGCCTCCTTGGGCAGGCTGGGGTGCTGGAGCACCAGATCCTCCAGAACCACCCCCCGGTGGAAGTGCCGCGCCTGATCGGCGGGCACCATGACGCAGAGGCCGCCGCCGCTGAGGTTCGGGGTGGGCAAGCCCTGGAAGGCCATCCCCTGGAGGGTGAAGCTCACGGTGTAGCCGGGGTCCAGGGGGACCCGGCGCTGGTCGCGGCGTTCGGGGTGGGTCACGGGGGCCTCGAGGGGGAAGGATTGCTTTGAGGATAAGGCTTTCCGCGCTATCTTATCCCCTTGCGGCCTAACCCAATGGGGGACCGGACCCGGGACACCGGGCTCCTGGCCAGGACGGGTTCCTGGCCTAACCGAGCGGGGACAGCGCCAACCGCGCTGGCTGGATCAATCGGAGCAAACCATGGAAATCCTCCTCATCGAGAACGTGTCGAAGCTGGGCGTCCGCGGCGACGTGGTGAACGTCAAGGACGGCTACGCCCGCAACTTCCTCCTCCCCCGCAAGATGGCCCTGCCGGTGACCGCCGGCAACAAGCGCCAGATCGAGCTGGAGAAGGAGCGCGCCGAGAAGATCAAGGCCAAGGAGCTGGCCTCGGCCCAGGAGCTGAAGGCCAAGCTCGAGGCCGTCGCCCTTTCCGTCACCAAGAAGACCGGCGAGCAGGGCCACCTCTTCGGCTCCGTCACCAACGGCGAGGTGGGCGAGCTGCTCAAGGCCAAGGGCTTCGAGGTGGACCGCCACGCCATCAGCCTGCCCCACGTCAAGGAGACCGGCACCTACGCCGTGGAGATCCGTCTCTACGCCGGCGTCGTCGCCAAGCTGAACCTCGAGGTCGTCGCCGAAGCCGCGGCCTCCGCCGAATAACGATAGCCCCGGGACCCCCGCCGGGATCGTCCCGGCTCCGGTCCCTTTCTGCCCATCCATGCCTGGGACGGCCGTGCCCGCGCCCAGGCGGACCCATAGCCAAGGAGCCCTCATGACCAAGACTTCCACCAAGCCCGCCACCGCCGGCATCGCCGAGCTGTCCGCCGCCCTGGCCGACCAGCACGACCTCACCAAGGCCAAGGCCAAGGCCATCCTCGACAGCCTCCGCGACCAGATGGTGGAGACCCTCCTCAAGGGCGACCGCGTCAACCTCTTCGGCCTCGGCACCTTCGAAGTGAAGGCCACCAAGGAGAAGATGGGCCGCAACCCCAAGACCGGCGAGAGCATCAAGATCCCCGCCGGCCGCAAGGTCACCTTCAAGGTCGCCAAGGGCCTCAAGGACCAGATGTAAGACGGCTCGTCCGACCCATGAAAGGCCGCCCCAGGGCGGCCTTTTGCTTTCCATCCCCAGGCCCTCAAGGTCGCCACCATCCGACCGCAGCGCAGCGAAGGGAGGATAGGACGGAATCGCGCAGCGATTGCCGCCCGGAGGGCGAGGGCCCCGGGCCCGAGTCAGGGGCCTGAAGGACCAGATGTAAGTCGTTCCGACCGTCTGACGAAAATGGCCGCCTCTTTGGCGGCCTTTTTTTGCCGGTCCCTGCGGGTCTCAGCCCAGGTGGTCCCGCAAGCCCTTCAGGCGGCTCCTGCCCACGGGCAGGCGCTGGCCGCCCCGCAGCTCCACTTCGGCACGGGATCCTTCGGTGGACCAGAGGCGCACGAAGTCGCCGGGGGGGGCGAGGTAGGACCTGTGGATCCGCATGAACCTCGGGAAGAGCAGGGCCTCCAGGTGGTCCAGGCTCTTGTCGCAAAGGTCCGCGCGACCCTCCTTCGAGACCAGCTCCGTGTAGTCTCCGGCGCCCCGGATGAAGGCCAGGGAACCCAGGGGGATCAGTTCAACGAAGCCGGTGCGGCGCACGGCCAACGCGTCCAGGGCGCGGCCCTTCGGATTCCCCACGCGCGCCAGCGCCTTGGCAAGGCGTTCACGGGTGTAGGGCTTGGCGACGAAGTCCAGCACGCCCCACTCGAAGGCCCGCAGGGCCTGGTCGGCGTTGGCGGAGACCACGATGGTGTGGAAGGCGCCGGCGGCAGCGTGGGCCAGGAGCCGGAAGCCGTCCTCGCCGGAGAGGTTCAGATCCAGGAGGACCAGGTCGAGCGCCGAAGAATCGAGGGCCTCCCAAGCCTCGTGGAGGTCCCCGCAGACCCTGGGCTTCGGCAGGCCCGGGCCCAGGAGTTCCATGCAGAGCCGCGCAAGGCGGCGCGCGGCCAGAGGCTCGTCCTCGACGATGAGGATCCTCATGCAGGCACCTCCACCACCGTGGTCCACCCCGCTTCGGTGGCGCCGTCCGAGAGGTCCCAGGCGCCTGGAAAGGCGTCCTCCAGCCTGGACTTCTGATAGCGGGATCCCGTGCCTTCGCCCAGGATCGGAACGGTGCCTTCGCCGGCGGGAGCGATGAAGGTGTAGCGGCGCCGGCCACCGATCCGGTCTTCGGTGAGCCCGAAGATGGCCGGCTGGGTGTAGCGGTTGTGGCTGAAAGCGTTCTCCAGCAGCGTGAGGAGCCAGGCCGGCGGAACCGGGGCCCCCTCATCCAAGCCCGACACCTGGAGGGCGAAGGCCGTGCCCTGCCGATGGCCCATGAGGTCCAGGTGGGCCCGTACCAGCGCCAGCTCCCGGCCCATGCTGATGGTGCGTTCCGAAACCACCGCCAGCAGCTGCCGGTAGGCTTCGCCCAGGGCGGCGATGAAGCTGGAAGCCTGGGCGGGCTCCACTTCGACGACCTCCGCCAGGGCCCCGAGGGTGTTCATGAGGAAGTGGGGCTGAAGGCTCCGCTTGAGCAGTTCCAGCTGAAGCCGCTCAGAGATCCTGGTGGCGGCCTCCAGGGCCTCCTCGCTGCGCCGTTCACGATGGGTGTGCACCGCCGCGAGGCAACCGAGCAACCCTCCGAACGCAAGGAAGAAGCCCCGTTCCATGAAACCGGAAGGATTCGCGAAGAAGAGGAGGAGGGCGAAACCGAGGCCAGCGAGCGCGCCCAGGGCGCCCGCATCCCCGCGCCGCCAGGCCCGCACCGCCAGCCATGTCGTGAGGAGCAGCGACCAGCCTAACGCCGCCACGTGCTTGCCATCGAAACCGGGAATCAGGGCCGCGGAGGCCAGCCCCAGCCCCATCCCTGCCCAGAGCGCCCTCCGCCGAGGTTCGGCGAAGGCCGAGGCCATGGTGGCCGGGAGCAGCAGGGCGATGGCGAGAACCGCCACCGTCTGCAGCTGCAGCCGCAGGAGGTGCACGGGGTATGCGTAGTCCCACAGGCCTCGCCAGGCCTCCAGCACAAGCAGGGCTGCCGCGGCCAGGCAGAGCAGGCCCAGGAGGAGGGTGGCGGCGCGGCGCCGTCCCGCGAGGAAGCGGAGCACGTGGAGCAGGCCGATGAGGAGCAGGGCCCCGAGGGTGCAAAGGGCCGGCAGGAGCGAGCGCAGTCGGGCCCGGGCCAGGGTGTGAGCCTCCCCGACCTCAAGTCGGTGGAGGGCGCTCGCGGGCTTGAATCCGAGGTGGTGGGAGGAAACCCGCAGCAGCAGGCCATGGATTCCCTCCGCCGCCTGGTCCGGCGGGATCGGTATGAGCATGTCGAGCTGCCCGGGCGTCTCCTCTGACGGGGAGGCGCCCACACGCCCGTTGGCGCAAAGCGGCCGGTTGTCCCACCAAGCCTCCCAGGACCCCAGGAGGGAAAGGGCCAGCACCGGCGCGGGGGCTCCGGGTTTCCGTGGCGGTACCCGGATCCAGGCCCGGACCCAATAGGGACCGGGCCCGGCGGACAGGCCCGAACGGGGCACCGCGATCCACCCGTCCTCGGAAGCCAGGGCCTGCGCCGCCGTCAGTTCCCCCGTGTGGACCTGCAACCCTTCCCCCCCGCCCGAGGGCGGCAACGAAGAGGCCATCAGCGCCATGCCGAGGCAGAAAGCCAGGATTCGTTTCCAGAGCATGGAGTTCAGGATAAGGGCGGAAGGCCGGTCCCACGGGCGCTTCGGCGACGGCCGGAGCCGTTGGGCGATTTCCGGGGCCGGGCCCTCGATCCACCGAGGAACCTTGTCTCTTTCCGGAGCCCCCTCGATGCGATTCCGCCTCTTCCCTGCCTTCCTGCTTTCCGCCTCGCTCGCCGCGGCACCCCAGGCCCAGGAGCCGCCGCTCCGCCTGGAAGCCCACCTCTTCAAGGCCCAGGACGGGCGAACCGTGGAGGCCGAACTGGGGACCCTGCACGTGCCCCTCCGCCTGGCCCATCCCAAGGG
>JBGASS010000119.1:0-7349 GCA_044229555.1 Holophagaceae bacterium | reverse complement strand
CCGACGGCAAGCTCGACCAGGTGCGCGCCTTCTGCGAAGGCCAGGGGAGGCCCTTCGAATACGCCTTCCTGCTGGACGCCCTCCGGGACGAGCGCGTGCAGGGCATCACCATCGACGTCGCCCGGGTCCGCCTCAGGACCGCCCGGCACGCCTGCACCATCCTCGACACACCGGGCCATGCCGAGTTCCTGAAGAACATGGTGACGGGGGCCGCCCGGGCCGACGCCGTCCTGCTCGTCGTCGACGGCCACGAGGGGGTCCATGGGAACTCCCGCCGCCTCGCCGGCATGCTGTCCCTCCTCGGCCTCCGGCAGGTCGCGGTGCTGGTGAACAAGATGGACCTGCTGGACCGCCGCGAAGCCGCCTTCGACGCCCTCGTCGCCGGACTGGCCGCCGACCTGGCGCGGGTCGGGCTCCGGCCCTGCCACTACATCCCGGTGGTCGGCCGCAGCGGCGAGAACCTGGCGGGTCCGTCCCGGGAGATGCCCTGGTACCGGGGGCCGACGCTCCTGGACGTGCTGGACGGCTTCGAGGAGGCCGCCTCCCTGGAGGAACTGCCCTTCCGGATGCCGGTGCAGGCGGTCTACCGGTTCCCCGGGAGCGGGGACGCCGGCGGGGTCGTGGCGGGCACCGTGGAGAGCGGCACGGCCCGGGCCGGCGACGAACTGGTCTTCCACCCTTCCGGGTTGCGCGGCCGCGTGCGGAGCCTCGAAGCCTTCCCGGGGCCGGGCCCCGCACGGATCGCCGCCGGCATGGCCGCGGGCTTCACCCTGGAGGAGCCGGTTCCCGTCGCCCGGGGGGAGGTGGCCGCCAAGGCCGGCGAAGCGGCGCCGGCGACGGGATCCCGCTTCCGGGCGAGCCTCTTCTGGCTCGGCCGCGAGCCCCTGCGGGCCGGCCGGGACTACCTCCTGAAGCTCGGCAGCGCCCGCGTCCACGCCCGGCTCGAAGCGGTCCTCCGCGTCCTCGACGCGGCCACCCTGGAACCGCGGGAGGCCGCCGACAGCCTCGCGCGCCACGAGGCCGGCGAATGCGTCCTCCGCGTGGCGAAGCCCCTCGCCTTCGACCTCGGCCAGCTGACCCCGGCGACGAGCCGCTTCGTCCTGGTGGACGACTTCGAGATCGCCGGGGGCGGCATCATCCGCGAAGCCCTCCCGTGAGGCGCCGGCCGAGGCGGAAGAGGGGGAGGCCGGTGAGCAGGATGGCGACGCCCGCCAGGGCCGGCCACGTCTCCGTCACCAGCACGTGGCCCGCCACCCGCCAGGCTAGAGCATGAGAGGGCCGGCAGGAGGGGATAGCCCGGCATGGCGAAGCCGCCTTCGCCCTGGCCCCGCCGCCGCAGGACGAAGAGGGTGGAGGCCACCACCACCAGGGTCAGGGCGTCGGTGAAGATCACGTAGCTCAGCAGCTTCTCGAAGGATCCCAGCAGGAAGGCGGGCACCAGCATCGTGGCGCCGAAGAAGAGCAGGCCCACCTCCTGGACCTGGGTCTTGGGATTCACCCGGAGGAAGGCCTTCGGCAGCACGCCGTCCTCGGCCATGGCGTAGAAGCTGCGGGGCATCTGCAGGATCGTGGCGTTCACGAAGCCCGCGGCGGACAGGAAGATCGCCACGGACACCACGGCCTCGCCGGAAGGTCCGAAGGTGGCCCGGGACAGGGCCGCGGCTACCAGCTTCGACTCCGCCACACCCGTGGTTCCAAGTGCGCGCTGGTACGCGACGTTGAGGAGCAGGTAGAGGGCGACCACGCAGAGCATGCCGCCGGTGACGGCGAGGGGGAAGCGGCGCTTGGCGTCCTTCACGTCGGCGCCGAGGTTCATCGTCATGTGGTAGCCGCCGTAGGCGTAGAAGCAGGGGATGAGAGCCGCGGCGAAGCGCGCCCCCGCCGGCGTCACGGGCGTCGCTTCGACGGCGGCCGCCTTCGGCGCCAGCACCAGGGCCAGCACCGCGAGGCCGACGATCATGACGATCTTGAGGATGGAGAGGAGGTTCTGGGTCCGCGAGCCACTGCGGATGCCCAGGTAGTTCAACACCAGGAGCACCAGCATCAGGGCGCAGGCCAGGGTCAGGGAGTGGTGGGCCGTCCGCCAGGCCGCGGGCAGCACCAGGGGCGCGAGGTATTCGGCGCCGATGAAGGCCACCCCCGCCGCGCCCGCGCCCTGCATCAGCGTCTGTCCCCAGTTCAGACTGAAGGCCAGGGCCGGGTGGTAGCAGTCCGCCACCACGCGGTAGTAGCCGCCGGCGCGCGGGTGCCGCGAACCGATCTCCGCGAAGGTGAGGGCCCCCAGCAGGCTGATGAGGCCGCCCGCGGCCCAGGCCGCGAAGAAGAGGGAGGTGCTGCCGGCGGCCCCGGCGACGATGGCCGGCGTGCGGAAGATGCCGATGCCCACCACCAGGCTGAAGACCACCATGGCGGTGTCGAAGGTGCCGAGGCGGGCTTCGATGGTCTGGGGCTCCGCCCCTGGGGCCTGGGGCTCAGGCGCCATGGAGGGCCTCGTCCAGGAGCTCCGCGAGGCGTTCGTACTGCTCCAGGCTGTTGTAGAGCTGGGCGGAGATCCGCAGCACGGGCACGGGCCAGGGATGGAACCAGGTCTCCACGCCCCGGGCCCGGAACCAGTCGCTGAGGGCCTCGGCATCGAGGCGGGAGGCGGGAGATCCCGCGCGGCCCGCGGGCAGGGGCATCGAAGCCATGGCGCCAAGCATGGACTCCGGGCAGGGCGGGGCGATGTCGAGGCGCTCGCCGAGCAGGGACCGCGCCCGCAAGGCCAAGGTCCGGTTCGCCGCCATCACTTCGGGCCAGCCCCCGGGCAGAAGGCTTTCCATGAAGCGAATCGATTCGGGGATGCAGAGCCAGGGCGTGGGATCGCAGGTGCCGGTCCAGTCGAACTCGGCGTGGAAGCCTTCCCCGAGGCCGTGGCTGATGGTGCCGGGGTGGAGCTCAGCCTGCCGGTCCCGGCGCACGTGGAGGAAGGCCGCGCCCTTGGGGGCGCAGAGCCACTTGTGGGCGTTGCCGGTGTAGTAGGCGGCGCCCAGGGCGTCGAGGTCGAGGGCCACCAGGCCCGGCGCGTGGGCGCCGTCCACCAGGGTGTCGATGCCCCTGGCCTTCAGTTCCGCCACCAGGGCGTGGATGGGATAGATCAGGGCCGTGGGGCTCGTCACGTGGTCCAGGAGGGCCAGTCGCGTGCGGGGCGTGACCGCGGCGAGGACGGCCGCGATGACCTCCTCCTCCCTGGAGAGGGGAAACGGCGTCGTTGCGACCACGACCTTCGCCCCCGTGCGGCGGGCCACGAAGTCGAGGGTCTTCCGGCAGGCCACGTAGGTGTGGCTGGTGGTGAGCAGCTCGTCGCCGGGCCGGAAGTCCAGGGAACGGAGCACCGCGTTCACTCCCGACGTCGCGTTGGGCACGAAGGCCAGGTCCGCGGGATCGGCGCCGAGGAAGGCGGCGAGGTCCGTCCGCGCGCCATCGATGCGGGACTGCCAGGTGCGCACCATGAAGTCCGCAGGCTCCCGCTCCAGCTCAGCGCGGAGCTGCGACTGGAGGTCGAGGACCGCTTTCGGGCAGGCACCGAAGGAGCCGTGGTTCAGGTAGGCGACGGCGGGGCCGAGGGTCCAGTGCTTGATAAATAGATTGGACATATGGGCACCAAGTTATCGCGCGGGACCATGTAGATCCCAGAGATTCGAAATCTATGTTTCAGAGCACTGACCCATCACCTTCGTAAAAAGACTGGCTGTGGAAGCAGGAGGATAATCTTCATGAAGGGCTGAACAACAGGTGGATACTTGTGATCCCATGTCCAATTACTGTTTACTTATGTAGCTGTTCGGAACCTGAAGATGCTCCCAGACCTTCCATCCCTGAAGCAGGACATCGTTCGAGCCTTGAATATCTATGTCCAAAAAAAAATCAGGGAAGGTCTGGGCGTTTTGAATGAAGCCCCGAAGCGGACAATGCATGAGGGAGACCGACAGAGGGTAGTCCGTGAAGACGGCTCGGTGGATGAATCCCCCCTCCATCGATCGGGTACAGAATTGACCCTCGACCACGAAGAAATCCCATTCCTCACAATTGAGGCAAGACAACAAACGCGTGATGTAATTGCGGCGGAAATGGCGCGACAGATGTCTGAGCATATGTTTGGAACAATCAATAGAGTGATCGACGAAAGAGGTCAGTCTTTCGATAACATGGGGCAGCCTCTAAGCGCAGAGTCGATATTTCAGATGATGGAAAAAATTGAAACAGATTTTGATGAGCAGGGGAATCCAGCTCAAATGTCTGTTGTAATTCCCCCCGCTCTCGCGAGCGTTTCGAAACAAATCATTTCTCAGTTTGAGACCGATCCAGTGCTACAGAAAAGGTATCTGGCAATAATTGAAAAGAAGAGGATGGCTTGGCGTGATCGAGAAGCTACTCGAAAATTGGTTGGATAGCGCAAGCGAGCGGAGCTACCAAGCTGTTTTCGTACAGATGCTCTCCGCTCAGGGGTACCGAGTCGTCCACAGTACCCGTCACACTGCAATGGAGTTCGGGAAAGATGTTCTAGCGGTTTCACCAGACGGGCAGGGGTGTGCATATCAGTTAAAGGGTACCCCGGGGGGAAGGCTCGGGCTGCGTGAATTCCGGAGCGATATCCAGGATCAGCTAGTTCAACTCATGTCGATGGCGATTGTGTTTCCAGGCTTTCCAGAAGGGCCCCACAAATCATTCTTGGTTAACAACGGATACTTTCAGGAGGAAGTTCAACGATCTGCTGATGATCTCAATAGGATGCCCTACCCATCCAAGCTCACTCTGATCGCCAGAGGGGATTTGCTTTCATGGTGCAAGGAATTTGGAACGGCCTTATGGCCGAGCGAACTCCGAGATACGAGGGCTCTTTTGGAACTCTTCCTCTCTGACCCAAGCGATATTCTCCCGACAGAAAAACTATCTCAACTCTTGCTTCAAATTCTAGCTATTGATCCATCAGAAAAGTCCCCGACGAAGCCAGAGTTTGAGCGCCTTGTCACGAGTGCTGCGCTACTCACAGGGATCGCTACTTCACCCTTTGCTGAAAGAGAGAATCATTTTGCCGTTGTTTCGGCATGGACTTTGTTCGTAATCACGACAATCGCGGTTGAGTTGCCTTTCCTTTATTGATGACTCCAGTCCTTGCTTGACGGAAGCATCCAGAGAAGAACTTAGTACTTGGTTGATAGACCCTTCCCAAAAGATCCAAGTTTGGGGAGAGAGCGCGGTGGCACATCTTGCTCCGTGGCTTGTCTGGTTGCGGAAGCATGATGCGACGATAAGGCCAGACATAAAAATCGCAGAAATCTTTGATGCGATCGTCACGAGCAATCAACCTAGGAGCCCAATCGCCATTCCGAACCCTTACTACAGGTTCCAGGAGATCTTCCGAACTCGCTCGGGATTGCACCCGGCGAATTCGCCAAGCTTTTCAACAGAGGAAGCATTTGCAGGGAATGCGTATACAGCCGAGGCCCTCTTTCATCTCCTAGTCCGGACGAATCTAAAACAGCGGTGTAAGGCCCTTTGGGGGAAATTTTCAAAGGTCGCTCACCATGTCTGCATCAATGATTTCGTTTGGCAATATTGCACATTGACAATGAAGACAGGGATCGACGAGACGCGGATCTATCCACGTACCTATGTATGGGCAGATCTGCAGCGAGAAGCCGTTGTTCCTCGAGGTGGTGTGATACCAACAGAGCTGATATCAAGGCCCTGGCTCCTCGGTCTTTGGTGGCAGATTGCTCCCGATAGATTTACAACCGAGGCCAGCCGGGTGTTTGTGAACGGAACATTACCTGGATGGGGAACTTGAAGTGACCCAATACATTTGGATTCACTCTTTCATTCGGCCTTCCTAAGCTCGCCCTTCGCTTCTGCCTTCCCCGGCGAAGCCTCCGTCCCCACCGCCCCCACCGCCAGGATCGGAAACCGCGGCGGCTCCCCCCAGCTCCCGTCGTTGCGCATGAGGGCCTCGTGGAAGAAGCCCCAGAAAACCAGGCCGTCGGGACTGCGGGGATCCAGGAGGTAGAAGGCCACGCGGCCGTGGCGCTGCTTCAACGGCACGTAGAGGGCTCGGTCCAGGTCCGCCACGGACCAGCGGCACTTCTTCGGCGCCTCGTCCTGGCCCGGCTCCCAGCGGCCCTTGAGGGCGAGGGTGAAGACGCCCTGGAAGGCGCCCTTGGCGAGGCTGCGGCCGGTCTCGGTGAAATGGGAAATGACGATGTCATTCCGGCCCGCCAGGCTGGATCCCTTCGACCATGCGAGGCCGTGGGCTTCGAGGACCGGGATCACCTTGTCGGCATAGGCGGCATCCACCAGGTAGCCCATGGGCAGTTCGGCGAAATCCTTGCCCTCGAAAGTGACGAAGCTCGGGAGCTCCACGGTGCGCCGGGACTTCTCGCCGGTGACCTGGCCCTGGGCATTCTTCACGGGATCCACCAGGTCGAAGGCGTAGCGCTCCGTCTCCTTCATGTCCGCGGCCAGGGGCAGCTGCGCGGGCAGCTTCGCCGCGGCGGCGACGGCCTGCTTCACTTCCGCGGGATGGGCGGCGAGCCAGTCCAGGCACGCGGTGACGAAACGCCGTGTGTCGGCGATGCGGTCCGGGTAGCTGCGGTAGACGTACGCCTCGCTGAGGATGGCCAGGCGCCCCTGCAGGGCCGGGTAGTTGCTCAGGTAGCGGGGCAGGGCGTCGAAGGTCTCCCAGCGCTCGGGCTTCGATTCGGGCTTATCCGGCGCCCAGGCGCCGCCGCCCCGCTCCTCGGGGGCGAAGTTGCCGTAGTCGTAGGTGGGCAGGCCCTCCTTCTTGAGGGACTCCCGCACCTCCACGAGCAGCTTGCGGTTGAAGGCCAGGAGGCCCGCGTCGGCCCCCAGGGCCAGGGCCGGAGCGTAGGTGTGGTGGAAGCCGTGGTAGCTGCCGTTGGTGGTGTGGAGGTCGAAGACCACCGCCGGGTCGAAATCCTTCAGCAGGGCCAGGAACCAGCGGGTGTTGGCGGCCTGGGCCTTCATGAGGTCCCGGTTCAGGTCCAGGCCCCGGGCGGTCTCCCGGCGTCCCACCCCCGAGGCCGGATTGGGCTGGTGGCGCCGGATGGCGGGGTCCAGGCCATCGGTGCCGTCGGCGTTGTAGGCGGGGCAGACGACCAGGTCGATGCGCTTCCGCAGCTCCGGGTGCCGGCCCTGCAGCAGCTCGCGCACCAGCTCCTGCACCGCCTCCTTGCCCTCCACCTCCCCGGCGTGGATGTTGGCGTTGATGTAGACGCGGACGGCGCCCTTCGCCGTGGCCGGCAGGCGCCAGGCCAGGAGGGGCGCCCCGGCCTCCGTGGCGCGCGGCGCGCCCT